>NZ_JBQLZL010000117.1:0-5530 GCF_052168255.1 Almyronema sp.
GGAGGGAGAGGGAGAGGGGGGGAGGGGAGTTCTATGTGAAGGGCTTGGTTCCAGTTGGGGATGATGAGGGTGTAGGCGAAAAAGTCGAGTTGGCGGCGGGCAACAACGCGAGAGTCGAGCTGGCGGAGGGTACCTGCGGCGGCGTTGCGAGGGTTGGCAAAGAGGGCTTCGCCAGCCGCTTCGCGGTCTTGATTGATTTGCTCAAATACATCTAGCGGTAGGAAAGCTTCGCCCCGTACTTCAACCTGGGGGGGCGGATTGGGCAGCTTTAGCCGCAGCGGAATGCTACGGATGGTTTTGACGTTTTGGGTAATGTCTTCTCCGGTTACGCCATCGCCCCGAGTAACTCCCCGAGTCAGAATGCCGTTTTCGTATGTGAGCGCCAGCGCGTTGCCGTCAATTTTTAGTTCAGCTACGGCGGGGGCGTCTTCAATGTCAGGTTCTAGGCGTCGCCAGCGTTCTTCCCAGGCTTCAAATTCGGCAATGCTAAAGGCGTTCTCCAGGCTATAAAGCGGAATGTTGTGGCGGACTGAGGTGAACTGGCTAGCGGGCTTTTCGCCGACGCGTTGAGTAGGGCTGTCGGGGGTGATTAGCGCTGGATATTGGGTTTCGAGGTCTTGCAGTTCCCGGTAGAGCTGGTCATAAACCGGGTCTTCCATAAAGGGGGCATCCAGCACATAGTAGGCATAGCTGGCTTGCTGTAAGAGCGATCGCAGTTCAGCAGCACGCTGCTGGCTGTTAGCGGCAGGGGTTTGCATAAGGTTGGCGACAGCGTCAGCAAATATCAAAAGAGGCTGGCTTTTATAGCTAAAGGCAAAAGTCAGAGGGCAGAAGAAAACCTTTTCTGTCAGAGACTTTCAGCCATTGAAGTGTCTCAACGCTTCTGGCTACAGCTATAGTTTACTTTAGCCATTGCTGAAGGGCGATCGCCCCCTTTTTTAGGTCAGTGGCGATCGCCCTTTCAAGCCCCTATGGCATCAATCCTCGCTGTCTATAGACTCCCTGAAGGTGGCCCTACAGTAGCTTGCCGATTAAAAACGAGCCGCTAAGCAGGATTGCCAGCACTATTAGCCATTTCCACAGGCGATCGAGACGGCTGAAAAATTTGGCTCTTTGTTTATAGAAATCCAGCCAGTCGGGCTGAGGTTCGCAAACAGGCGGTGCCATTGGCGGATGCTGCGGCAGGGGCAGACGGGGGGTTGAGGGCACAGAGCGGACAGTCGTTGTCGGCAATGGGGTTTGCCCCAGCGATGAGGCTGCCGCTAGTCGCCCCCGTAGCGGCGGCTGTATCCGAGGTGGACGGCGGGGTAAACGGTTCATCGGCGGCCAATCCTCAGGACATCACCCTCAAAAGTTGGTAGAGATAGCACAAAGGGGTCGCTGGAGTAAGTCAGCGCTTGTTCTTCTAAAATGCCGATGGCAATTGCTTCACCCATGCGCAGACTGTCGTAATAGTCGCTGAAGTAGTGAACCCCAGCCATGTTGCGACCAATAGAGATATTTGCCGCTAGTTTGTTTAGCTCCCCTTCTAGGGTGAGCGGCTGGCAAGGCGTTTTTGACAGTACCAGATCGTCCGTCGGAGCCAGCGTTTTTAGCTCAGGTGCCCGAAATGTGACGGGAACATCCCCTGCCGCCAAGCGTTTGAAGGCAACGCTACCGGATGGCGTTTGAGCCAGCACAGCACTGGTGTCAAAAAAGGCTTTGAGAATGGTGACGCAAGCCCCCGCAACCGTGGCATGTCCGGCTCCATAGGCAGGGTGCATGGGTGAGCCTTCAGGAAAAGCCATTGGCAAGAAGTAGGTGCCCAGCCCTGGCCCTTGCCGAATCGCTTCTAGGGTACTTTGCCCGCCCGCAGGGGCGTTGCAGTCTAATTCTGTCTTCAACAGACCGACATCTGCCAAAAGAGCAGTCGGCACTTTGCCTGCGAGGTCGCTATCGGTTTCGTGTAAGCGCACCAGTTCAATTCTGGCGGCTAAGGCTTCGGGTCGCAGGCGAATGTGGTTGTTGAACTTTTGAAAACGGACGGCTTTGAGGGCACGGGTGGAAACTTCAGTGACCAGGTTGAGAATGTGCGGCCCGCCATAGAGGGCAAACCCCCCGGCTTGACGTCGGGTTGAGCCTTGGCCTGCGGCAGCGCCGACGCCAGAAAGGTGATCAAAGCCTGGATCAAAAGGTGTGCCCATTCCCAATAGAATGATGGCGGCGTTCAGATAAGCTTCATAGAGCGCGTCGTAATGTACATAGGTGGCTAAGTCGCGCGGCGTGGAGATAAAGCGGCGGGCAGGTCGTTGGGGGGGCTGAGCGTCACTGCCGTCGGGTGCCACATAGATTTCTGGGTTGACGGCTGGCTGTAGCCCGCGCTGCACCTGAACGTAGGCTGGCATGTCGGTCATGTAATCTTTTGCGGGTTTGGCAACGGGTACCCTTTGGTCGATTTGCAGCACGCCATAGGTGATTTTGCCTTCGGCAACGGTGCCGCCTCGGTTGCGATCGCTGTTGCCAATCATTAAAAACTGAGAGAGGTAAGGCCCGACTTCTACCCCTGGCGAAGAACCGCGAAAGAGATTGCCAAAATCTAGTTTGCCCTCAGCGTTGACTTTGCGGGGGCGTCCGGTTTGATGGCTGATATAGCTCAGGTGATTGAGCCGATCGAGAGCGGCTTGAATTTTAGGATTGGCGTGGCAACTTTCAAACTCATTTAGGGGCTGATCTCGCAACAGCGCCAGTTCATAAACTTCAGCAATTTCAAAAGCCAGTTCCGCATTGGCCTTGCCAGGAGCCACCAGTAAAGGAGGGGCTGGCGGCATGGTGACGGCTTGGGCATCAGGGCCTTGTAGCTCAAAGACGATTCCGGCGGTAGGGGCTTCCCACTGTCTAAAGTTGTTGGGGGGCACTTCTACAGGCTGAACCGTATAGCCGCTCTCGGCTGGCACGACTTCAAATTTGGCTCCGTGCCGTACCCGATCAGAAAAGGGATCGATAAAGCCATCGTCAATGGCGCGGCGAAATTCGACAAAATCTTGCGCTTCTGCTAACAGCCCTGTATGCGGGTTGTGGGGCAAGCCTTTGGTAAACGACATAAAGTACTGGCTACCAGCATAGCGTTGCTCGTCTCCATTTGCCTGTTGAATGGGATACTCGCGACTTCTAGCCAGTTCTGCCGCCTCAAGGCGGACTGCATAAGCTTCCTGACGACGATCAGACATGTCAATTTTCCTTGTGAGATCAAACTGTGAGGAGCGATCGCTCTAGTCACAAAACAAATTTGATCCAAATATAGAAATGCGGGTCTGCCAGTGGCAGTACCCGCACGGGTCATTTCATCTCGTGAATTTACTGATACCGTCAATAAAGCCGTTGGCATCAATGCCGGAGCCGTCGCTTTAGCCAAAACTTAGTGGCCAATCATCCAGGGACGGCCTCCCGTATGGCTTTTTACCCTTGGCTGCTGAGGTTCTAGATCGCGTTGTACACGCTGAGGCTCTGGACTTTCCCGCTTCAGCCGTACGGAGCCAGAAAGCAGCGCTGGAGCCGAGAAAACCCGTTTGCCTAGAGTTTGACAGCTAGGGCAGTAGGCTGGATCGCTGCGGGTCGCCAGCGATCGCCATTCGTCAAAAATGCCGCAGTCAGCACAGCTAAATTCGTAAAGTGGCATTCAAGCCTCCCCTAAACTGGCAAAATATCCTGGTCAAAAATCTCGGTGGGAATCGCCAAAGTTGCACAGGCGTTAGGAATATCGACAATGCCGCTAATGCGCCCTTCAACCGGGGCACAACTGAGCAGCAGATAGGCTTGCTCCCCTGTAAAGCCAAACTTTTTCAAATACTCGATCGCATTTAGGCAAGCTCGTCGATAGGCAATATGAACATCCATATAGTGCTGCTTACCTGTAAACTCATCCACTGAAATCCCCTCAAAAACCAGATACTCAGAGTAACGAGGTTCAACAGGCCCCGGCTTAAAAATGGGGTTGACCATGCTGTACTTATCCATGCCCCCCTTGATGATGTCCACATGCAGGTCGATATAGCCCGACATCTCAATCGCCCCGCAAAAGGAAATCTCCCCGTCTCCCTGAGAGAAGTGAATATCTCCCATCGACAATTTAGCCCCCTCAACATAGACCGGAAAGTAAATCCGGGTTCCCCTAGAGAGATTTTTGATATCGCAGTTGCCGCCATGTTCGCGGGGGGGCACCGTGCGGGCTGCTTCTGCCGCAACGCGATCGTACTCAGAAGTCGGCAGCGTGCCCAGAATGGCATTTTGAGGATTGGGCAAAGCCGCCAGCACAGGCTGATCGCCCGAAAGACCCGCCCCATAAGTGCGCAGATCAGGCGCGGTATCCACCAAGGCTTTCTCCCGCTGATTCCACTTGGCTAGCAGTTCATGGGAAGGGGCGCAGCCAATCAGACCGGGGTGAGTAATACCAGCAAAACGAACACCCGGAATGTGGCGAGAAGCTGTATAAATCCCTTGAAAATCCCAAATTGCCTTAGCCGCATCCGGAAAGTGATCGGTGAGAAAGCCGCCGCCGTTGTTTTTGGCAAAAATCCCGGTGAAGCCCCATTCGTCCCCTTGCAGCGCCCCAATATCTAGTAGATCAACCACTAAAATGTCACCCGGTTCAGCCCCGTTGACCCAAATTGGGCCGCTCAGAACGTGAACTACCGTCAAATCGACATCTCGAATATCGTCTGGGCTGTCATTGTCTTTGATTTGCCCATCTGTCCAGTCTTTGCATTCGATGCGGAAAACGTCGCCCGGATTAACCGAAACAACCGCTGGAATATCAGGATGCCAACGGTTATGCCCTGGCATTTCCTGCTCTGTCATTGGCTTGGTTAAATCGACTTTAAACAATGTCTTGGGCATAACCTGTCTCCTGATTGCTGAGGTCAAATGAATGCCGCTTGAAACATCAGTAGTCAACTACACCTGCTAGCCGAAAAAAGTTGTGCAAGTTACAGATTGCCAGGAAGCATCAGCCAAATAGCTCATTCTGGCTAGTTTTGGCCTAAATTCACGATTGCCAGCAGATCTACCGCCAGTGGAGCTGAATTTTCTGGTTTTGAGGGGGCATTTGCGGCGATTTAAGCCGTAACCCCAGCCCCAGCGCCCGTCCCTAAAATAGGGCGGTAATAGGATCGGGGCTTATCGCCTACGGTAGCGCCACCGTTAATCATCCCCTGCAAGCTCGGTGCAAAAAAGGTATAGGGAAAACGGGTTTCGGGCTGGCTAACATCGTCTAAGCGCTGCCGCGGCTCAGCCGGAAGGTCAAAATCGAGGGCAGCCAAATTAGCTTGTAACTGTTGCAGCTTGGTCGCGCCCATCAGCACTGAGGCCACACCAGGCCGATTCATCACCCAGTTGACAGCAACCTGCGCCATAGAGCGCTCTAAAGCTTGGGCGACTTTTTCCAGCTCAGCCACGATCTGCCAGTTTTTCTCAGTGAATTTATTAAAGGCAGGATTGCCACTGTCCGCCAGCATAGCCAAACGACCCGAACCAACTGTACCCGCCTGAGAAGGTT
>NZ_JBQLZL010000117.1:5630-21332 GCF_052168255.1 Almyronema sp.
ATCAGTCTCACTTTACCCGCGTTTTTAAACAGGTAAAGGGAGCCACCCCAAAACTTTTTAGGCAAAGTTTTTGAGGCTCAAGAAAGCTGCTGTTCGCGTCTGAATCTAGCTTGCAAAATCATCCAGACAAAAGGCATGTCTCTGAGTAAATAGCGCTTCCAAAGCCGCTTCGGCTCAGACATGAGACGATAGAGCCATTCAAACCCCAGTTCACTGATGTAACGAGGTGCTCTAGGTTTATTCCCTGCTTCAAAGTCGATCGCTGCCCCAACAGCCAAGAAAATATCAATATTGGGGAGCTGATGGCGATATTTAGCAATCCATTTTTCTTGTTTGGGTGCGCCGACCCCCACCACCAACACATTAGCGCCAGAGCGTTTGATCACATTTATCAGTTCTTGGCATTCTGCCTCGTTGCGCTCAAAGCCAAAAGAAGGCGAGTGCGCCTGCACAATAATTTCGCGGCCTACTTTGGCGTTAATGTTTCGCCGCGCTTGCTCGGCGACGCCTTCAGCGCCACCCAACAAAAAGACTTTCACAGCCGGGTTGTGTTTGTGGTGCTGGCAAAAAAGCGGCAGCAGGTCGGAGCCTGAAATTTTAGCTTTAATAGGAGTTCCTAAAAACTTAGAAGCATACATCAAAATTTGGCTATCACAAACTTTGTAGTCTGCTTGGTGATAAGCCTGGACAAATTCTTCGTCTTCTCGCAGCTTCATAACGTGATCGACGTTAGGGGTGAAGACGACGCCTTGCTTTAGCTGATGCAAAAAGTCGTGGGTCGCCAGGTTGTCAATCTCGACGTTGAGAATTTTGACCCGCTCTTTGATCAGCGTTTTTTGGCGTTGTTTCAGGTTATTGGTGCGAAGTTCGCGGGCGACCGATTCCAAAGAGGCCCTGCGAAAGTCTGCGTAAAGTTGTTGCACTTTATCGGCAGTAACTGTTTTGGAGATACTTGAGTTAGAAGGCATTAGCAGTTTTCTCAGAGCAGCTTGCAGTCGGAGCATCATGTTCGAGAACAATTTGAGAGTAAGCGTTAGAATTCAGTTAATTTGTGCTTGACTACACCCAATAGCCGAATTAAATAGCTGTGGCTTTACTACAGGGCAAGACGACTTAACTTTTATGAATGTTTCATTGTTTTGCGCCTTTTTTTAACCGTATATAAAAATGAGTAAATTTATACGAGTTAACAGACAGGTTAGGCTGTTTTTGTGCAATGTAAATCTTTCTTAGGGCAGTTTTGCTGCCATAGAAAGATAGATATTGTCGGTTTTTTAGGTGTTTTTTCTGTTAGCAGGTAGCTTTTGATACTCAGTTTTGACGATGACTGGAGCGAAGGTTAATTAACCCTTATATCAATCATCAGGCTACCGCTTAAAGCGCTAGCAGCAAGAGGGTATAAGCCCCTACCCCCGTGGCAAATGCCCAAAACTGACTTTCTCGTTCTTCAGGCAATTCTTCTTTTAAAACGTTTAGGATAATGCCACCAGCGAGAAAAGAGAATAACGTAGCGATCGCCGCTTCTGAAATTTCTGTACCATTGCCAATTAGCCAACCGACCAAAACCGCCGCCGCCAAAATCCAGCGACCCGAATGGCGATAGGTGCGTTTGTGATCTTGCTGCAAGCCTACATCGTTAACGAGAAAATGTAGGGACATGGCAATGATGAAAAATAAGAGGCCGCGAAAGCTGTTATCTTCTCGGTGCAGCAGCAGATAGCCAATGAGGGTGTTGTAGATGGCAAACGCTGTGATGTGTATCCAGTAAACCTGCAGGCTGGCCGTTTCGTCGATTTTTTCGGGCGATCGCTGGCGTGAGCGCTTCACCAAACGCTCTAAGCCATAAAAGACTGCTAACCCTAGCAGCGCCATGATATAAACGTGGCTTTCGAGAAAGGCCAGCGGTAAAGCTTCGTCTAAAACAGCCTGATGCTCGTTTAAGTCAGGGAGTAGATGAACGAACACATAAGCGACTGAAACGCCACTGGCTAAAGATAGCCACCAGCTTCGCGGCCAGCGACTGAGAAAGCGCAGATTGATGCCATAAAGATGAACAGCCGCCAAACAAACGACACCAACCAGCGAAACGATCCAAGGGACAAACGCAGGCATGGTAATAATTTACGGCTGAGGCTAACGGCGTAGCTTTAACAGCTCTTGCATAGACGCTAGCAGCCGCACCCGTACATATTCAATTTCGGCTTGGGAATTGAGAATAAAAACCCAGCCAACGTTGACCTTGAAGAGGGGCGTGCGCACTTTTCCTTTGATTTCTGCCTGCACCTGGCCGTCTGCTAACGGGCTTAAGTCTCCCTGTAGCGGTTCTAACTGTAAATTAGTAGCTTCTTTCGCCAGATAAGCAGCGATCGCCGTTGCACCCACAATGGGTTCTTCAAAAGGCGGCTGTAGTTGGCCTGCTGGCGCAAATAGGGCAGCGGTCGCGGCAAACTCACCCTGGTTTAAGGTTTGAAAATACTGGCATAGGGTAGGAATTTCGTGCCATTGAGCCACTGCTGGGTCAATTAAAGAAAGTGAGGTCATAAATTTTGAGCAGTTCTAAAATCTAATCTTTCAGGAAGCTGATTGGGCTTGAGCTTCCTGCTGACCTATCTTTATCACAGGCTCAAAACTTCCTCTCCTACCGTGGGATGGATTCCTAAGCTTTGAGTAAGGGCATGAACCGTAATTCCCTGGCGAATGGCCGCTGCAACGCTTTGGACAATTTCAGCCGCATGATCGCCGACCATGTGTAGCCCTACGACTTTATCTGTCTTTTGATTGACGATTAGCTTAACCAGAGTTTTGTTGTCTGGCTGGGTCAAGCTGTAGCGCAAGGGTTCAAAAGATTTAGCGTAAATTTGCATGGCATCGCCTAGCGCTTTAGCCGCCTTTTCTTCGGTTAGCCCCACTGTGGCGGCTTCAGGACGGGTAAACACCGCCGAAGGGATGTATGGACAATTAATCGGTGTGGGGGTGCCTAGCAGCGTTTGGGCAACGGCGGCGGCTTCTGCTTTAGCAACGGGGGTAAGGGGCTGGTTGCGTCGGGTGCAGTCACCCACGGCAAAAATGTGATCTTGGTCGGTGCGGCCATAGTCATCCACTGCGATCGCACCTGCCTCTGTTTGAATACCGACTTGCTCAAGCTTTAGCCCCTCTAGGTTGGGCTGACGCCCAATTGCCACCAGCACACAATCTACCGATAAAGCGCTAGCTGACTCAGACAAGTGTAGCTGCAAGCCCTGAGTGGTCAATTCCAGCGCTTTTACCTGGGTTTGGCCGATGAAACGCACGCCTCGATCGAGCAGGGCAGTCTGTACCGCACAGCGAATATCGGCGTCAAAGCCCGTCAGAATTTGACGGTCTTGATCGATGAGGGTGACTTCGCAGTCGAGCAAGTTTAACAGGCTACCAAACTCTGCGCCGATGTACCCCCCACCGACAATCGCAATGCGCGACGGCAACGTTTCGAGCGTAAATATCTGGCGAGAAGTAATGGCGTTTTCTAGCCCAGGACAGGTTAGCGGTGTTGGTTTGGCACCAACGGCTAAAACAATGTAGGCAGCGCTTAAGCAGCGATCGCCAATTTGCAACCGATGGGCATCGACAAAAGCTGCTTGCCCTGCTAAATAAGTGACGCCATCGGCTTCGAGCTGCGATCGCAGCGATTGGTTAATTTCAGCGATGTGCTGGTGCATGGCCTGTTTCAGCGCCGACCAGTCAAACAGACCTTTCGGATTTACCCAGCCATAACCTGCCGCTAGCGCCTGCTGACGAGCCACATCAGCCGCATAAACCATTAGCTTTTTGGGAACGCAACCCCGATTGGCACAGGTGCCACCAATGGCCTCAGCCTCAGCGATCGCTACCCGTAACCCTTGCTGAGCAGTGGCTCTTGCCACCGTTAAACCAGCCGAACCAGCTCCAACTACGAGCAAGTCATAATCAAAGCTTGGGGGATTTTTCATGGTTGAACCGTCACATTCCTTGCCTAGGCTACTTTTTGCGGCGGCGCTGATGACAAGACCTGTTGATAGACGGCCAAATAGCTGTCTGTCATGGCTTCGTAGCTAAAATGCTGCTCCACCCGCTGGCGACACAGCGCCCGATCAATTTGATCTACCTGCGATACCGCCTTGGCCATTTCCTCCACATCATCGCAGATAAATCCGGTTTTACCCGCAGCAATCACCTCTGGCACTGCGCCCATACGCATGGCAATCACAGGTGTTCCAGTTGCCATCGACTCTACCATAACCAGACCAAACGGCTCATGCCAGGTAATCGGAAACAACGTGGCGATCGCCTGCCCCAAAAGCTGCGTTTTTTCAGCGTGGCTGGCTTCCCCTAAATATTGAATTTGATCGTCGTCAAAGTGAGCTGCCACTTCTTGTTCAAAGTAGTCTCGGTCTTTAGTATCCACTTTTCCGGCTAGCTTCAGCGGCAGACCCAGTTGCTTAGCCACGGCGATCGCATGGTGTGGCCCTTTGCTGGGTGACATCCGCCCCAAAAAGGCTAAATAGGGCGGATCTTGAGGCTGATCGACAAAAGGGAATTGGCCTGGATCAATACCGTTGTAAACCGTGGCTACGTAGTTAAGCTGTGGCGCTAAATCTTGTTGGGCTTGGCTGATGCTGACAAAGTTTTGCTCTGGATAGCGCATGTAGAGTTTGCGGTGGTCTTTACCAAAGTTGCTGTGCATGGTGTAGACCGTAGGCCGCTTAATAATATGAGCGATGGGCAGCGGTGGAATCCACTTATGAATATGCACAATATCAAAATTGTCGATTCGCTCTAGCAATTGCTGGAGCTGAATCATCTCATAAACCATGGGTTCTTCAATGGCTTCGTTGCCACGGATAGGCTCTGCGATCGCAGCTACCAGTTCAGCTTGCGTCTGAGAATCTCCGGTGGCAAACAACGTCACATCATGATGACGGCGCACCAGTTCATCTGTCAAAAAGCTCACCACCAGCTCAATACCTCCATAAGCCGGGGGGGGAACTCGCTCCCATAATGGAGCCACTTGAGCAATTCGCATTGTATTCTCCTGTGTAACTTTGTAATCGGGTTTGCGGTTGCCTCAACTTTTGCGGCTTATGGCTGGGCGCTTTGAGTCAGCAACGAATTGAGTAGGCGCTGCCAGTCGGCGACGCTGGCGCTGGAGTCGAGACAGTCGGCTTTAGCCCCATTGATCAAAAAAGTGGGCGTTGACCAAATACCACGGGCGATCGCATAGCGGATGGATTGCTTTGTTTGATTTGCCAATTCGTCATCAGCCAACTTTGCCATCACCCCTGTTTGATCCCGTTGCTCATTTCCCTCAGCGAAATCTGCTATAAACTCAGCAATTAAGTTGTGTAAATCTAGTTGACTTTTTGAACGAAAAGCATCTGCTGAAAACAGAGATTGGCGATCGTAAAGATATGAAAAGAATTGCCAAAAACGTTCGGCGTCACCTGCCGCTACCCAGGTTGCGGCTTTGGTCAAATCCCAACTCTGGCGATGATCGCACAAAACCATTGGCAAAACCGTAAAGGCAACCTGGTGCAGCCCATCGGCTTCCAACAACTTTTGTAATGTCTGCCACGCCCGCTGCGAAAAAGGACATTCAATATCAACAAAAACTTCTACTTGAAGGGGAGCATTACCCGAACCTAGGCGATAGCCATTAGGTCGAGCGGGAATAGGAATTGACATAGATCAGAACAGTTAACACTTAAGTCAGGCGATCTATGGCAAATCGTAAAAATATTTGGCTATTTTCTCCTCTCCCTCAAGCCATATATTGCAGTGTTTGAATCTGAAAAAATTGAATCAACGCTGGCTTTTCTTTCTCCGCAAATAACGCGGTTCTAAAAAACTGCTCTCTAACTTTTGACCCATGCTGCTAAACGACTGACAACGGGTATCCGCCTGTAGAGAGATGCCTTTTGAGCCGAAAAAATGTTGGATTGACTAGGGCAGCAAGTTGTTTCTGGCAGATACGCAAATCCAGGCTGAAAAAGGTAGATCGCCTGGGATTTGCTGCCATCATTCCTCGACAAGAGATTGCTGCCTAGAAGTTCACAGTTTAGATTTTTTGAGGATTGATCAATGATGGGTTATAACGGGATGCTGACTGCGTGGCGACTCATCGCGCAGCTTTCCGATGCTGGCGTAGACACTCCTGAGGAAGCAGCACTCGTTTTTTCAGGACCTCAGTTTTTTGTTGCGCTGCTGTCGGGATTAATTTTGGCGTTTGGCTTTCAAATGCTACTGACTAATTTGTCTGTTGCTGCAGGAGTGTCATATCTCAGCCACAGTGGTTCTAGCAAGTCTTCTAGTAGCAGTGACGATAGCGGCACCTCAATACAGACGATTAGCGTTGCCTTTGGGGTTTGGACGCTGGTAACAGTGAGTTTGGCGCTGTTTTTTGCCTGTTGGCTGGCTGTGAAGCTGAGCCTGTTTGATAATTGGGTGCTGGGCACGATTACGGGTCTGGTGATTTGGGGGCTTTATTTCACCCTCCTAATGTGGGTCAGTTCGACGACGGTTGGCTCTTTGGTCGGTTCAGTTGTTAAGCAAGCAACTTCTAGCTTTCAGACCATTATGGGCACCGCTACCGCAGCCCTGGGTGCCAAAGCAGCCAGCAATCAGATGGTGGCAACGGCAGAAGCCATCGCGGCTACGGTTCGCCGCGAGCTGTCTGACAGCGTCGATCCAGAAGCGCTTAAAGAGACGTTGCAAGACTATGTGTCAACGCTGCGATCGCCGGAAGTCGATATTACTGATTTAGAGAACGAATTTGACCGTATTCTTAACAGCGCTAATCTGCAAGATGTTGACGACGTTGAGGTTCTTCAGCGGATCGATCGCCAAGCTTTTGTCGATTTAGTTAGCAGCCGCAGCGATTTAGCACCGCGTGAGGTCAACCGAATTGCCGATCGTCTCTACAAAAAATGGCAGCAATCTTTGCCTCAGTCTTCCAACAACGGCGTGCGCGAACTGGTTGACTATTTACGTCAGGCTCAACCCGAAGAGATTTCGCAAGGGCTGAATCAGCGTTTAGATCAGCTACTCGACGAATTACGCAGACGGCGTCCCGATCAGTCTTCTTCCAACACCTTTCAACAGTTGCTGTCTCAAGGACTCAACACAGCGATGGGTGTGGCGATGGGGCGAACTGACCTTTCAGATTTAGACGTTGAAAAAATGCTGGGTCAGTTTCAATCAGCCCGTCATCAGCTGACTGACCAGGCAGATAAAATTACGGCTCAAGTGAGTTCTGGCGACCCGGAACCGCTTAGCCTGCTAAAGGCCGACGTTGAAACCTATTTGCTAAACACCTACGTTTGGCAAATGCGCAGCGATCGCCTATCTGAAACTTTCCGCAACGTTCTCTATGACCGCGATGCCAATCCAGCCCAGTTACGGCGTCAGCTAGAGCAGCTCAATCGGCCTTACTTTGCCGATATTCTGCAATCTCGCGGGTTGCTGACCCAATCAGAAATCCAGCAGACTTCTTTGAAGCTTGAAATTATCCGCCAGGAAGTGCTCAAAGATGTTCAAGCTGCCGAGTGGGTGCAGATTCAAAAGCAACTGCGCCGCGAAGTAGAAATCTTTTTGCAACTGACGCCTAAAGAAGAACTGCTGACAGACTTGGGCGATCGCGCCTTTGAAGCGATTGTAGAAGACTCAGAAGCCACTCTTGAGCAACTGAAAGAGCGCTATAGCCTGATCAGCTCTAGCTTTATGGTTCAGGTTTTGCATACCCGTCCCGATTTGGACGATACCGAAACGCAGCATATTGCCAGTAAGCTGCAGCAAATTCTCAACCGCAAAATGGCCGACGCTGAAGGGCTACAGCAAGCAGCCCAAGTCCGCTTAGACAACCAGTGGCAGCAACTTCAAGACTATTTGCGCAACACCGGAAAAGCGGAACTGAACCCAGAAGGCATTCAGCGGGATTTGCAAACTCTGCTGCACGAACCCGAAACAGGGGTGCGCCAACTGCGAGGACGTTTAGCCCGCTTCGATCGCGATACGCTGGTACAGCTTTTAAGCCAGCGGCCTGATCTGTCGGAAGCTGAAGCTAACCGCATTTTGGATCAGGTAGAGCGCAACTGGTATCAGATGATCAGCACTCCTCAGCAGCTCAGCCAGCAGGTGCAAGAAAAGTACCACCAGGCCACCACTGCGATCGCCGATTATTTGCGCAGCACTGGCAAAGAAGAACTCAACCCAGACGGCATTCAGCGCGATTTGCAAAAGCTATTAGACGATCCCAAAGTGGGCGCAAAAGCGATTCAAGCCCGTCTGGCTCGGATGGATCGCGATACGCTGGTACAGCTTTTAAGCCAGCGCGACGACCTCAGCGAAGCAGAAGTCAACCAGGCAATTGACGAAATCTTAGACAGCATTCGCAGCCTGCTGCGATCGCCGCGCCGCTTGGCTCGTCGTGCCCAGTCACAAGTGGTCTCCTTTGAAGCCGCTATGGAAAACTATCTGCTTAGCACTGACAAAGCCGAACTGCACCCAGAAGGCATCAAGCGCGACCTGCAAACCCTGCTAGATGATCCTCGTCTAGGGGCTGAAAGAATAGGCGATCGCCTCTCGCGCATGGATCGCGATACCTTGGTTGCTTTGCTAGCGCAGCGGGATGATCTCTCGCCCGAAGAAGCTGAAGCCATTGTTGGCCGGATTGAAGCCGTCCGCGATCGCATTCAGTCGCAACTTCAACTGGTACAGCGCCGTCTAGAAGCAGTCGTTGATCGCATTTTGGGTCGCATTCGCCACTATCTCAACTCACTCGATCGGCCAGAGTTGAGCTACGAAGGTATTCAGCGAGATGTGCGCAAACTGTTTGATGACCCTCAAGCCGGATTTGTCGCTTTGCGCGATCGCCTTGGCCAGTTTGATCGCGACACCCTTGTGGCCGTAGTTAGCTCCCATGACAGCATTTCTGAAGCAGATGCCAACCGGGTGATTGACCAAATCGAAGCAGCTCGCGACAACGTTTTACATCGGGCACAGCGTCTAGAAGCGCAAGTCGAAAGTCGCCTACAAGCGCTTAAGCAGCAAGCCTACCACCAGTTTGAAGCCACGAAAAAGGCGGCTGAAGTGGCAGCTTGGTGGCTGTTTGGCACCGCTCTAGTCTCAGCCATTGTGTCTGGCATTGCGGGGGGTATTGCCGTTGCCAACTAACTGATTGGTTTTTCGCTAGATAGCTAGACTAAACCAGATAGCTCCCTCCGCGTGGGGGAGCTTTTTTTGGGATCAACTGTCTACTCCCCTTTCTGCTTGAGCCAAGCTAGCCAAGCGTCTTTTATAGCTGTCGCCGTAAGCCCCCGCTCAAAAGCACTTCATCTGCCTTTTGCCCTCAGACTTCTACCTTTTTAGCCAACCATCAGGGGTTGAAAGCCGCGAAGCTGCAACGCCTGTTCTTGTAGCGGTGGCAAAAGCGACAACGGTATCTGTAGCTGGTTTAGCCCCGTGTGTGAACTGGTGAAATCGGTCGCAGGGCCGTGGTAGTCACTTCCCCCGGTTATCAAGAGACGGTGTTGCTGGCAGAAGCCCAGCAGTTTTTCCACCTGACGAGGGCTGTGGTTGGGGTGATACACTTCTAGGCCAACCAGACCAGCCGCTACCAGATCTGGTAAAACCGCCTCAACGCTGCCTCCCCGAAACAAATAGGGATGCGCCCAGACGGGAACAGCTCCACAGCGGCGTAAGAGCGCAATACCATCGACGGCGGCAAACTTTTCGTAAGGGACATAAGCAGGCCCCTGATCGTTGAGCCAGCGTTCAAAGGCTGCTGAGGCTGTCTGCACATAACCAGCTTTGACAAGCGCTGCCGCTAGATGGGGGCGACCGGGTGCCATTTCTGCGGGCATTATGGGTAATTCAATCGGGTAGCCCAGCTCGGCTAGCTTTTCTACCATTTGCTGGGCGCGGCGTCGGCGTCCGGCAAGGCGGGCTTGTAGGGGATCTTGTAAGCGATCGCGGTTGGGATAAAACCCTAAAATATGCAGCGATCGCCCCAAATGCACCGTACTTAGCTCTAAACCCGGAATAATTTCTAGCTCGTAGGCGGCTGCCGCTGCGATCGCCTCATCCCAACCAGCCAGGGTGTCATGATCGGTAATAGCCAGGGCTTTAACCCCTGCCGAAACGGCTGACTGCACAAGCTGCGTAGGTGTCAGTGTGCCATCGGAAAAGGTGGTATGGCAGTGCAGTTCTAGCATAGAAGCGATGGCGCTAACGGCTGATTTAAACAGAGATTTTTCTATGCTAGCGTTTGCTGCTTGCAACGAATCAGCCAAACGGGCACGCCAAACCAAAGCGGACGGCGCAGCAAGGCCGAACAGATGAAAACGGCAAAAGCCAACAGGTACCGTCGTCTAATAAAATTTGACTGTAGAAATACAGAATTTCCTTTATATTTGGTGTATTTCCTCATACATTCAAAGGCTGGATGACGTTAGAAGCCCTTGGTTTTGGGCGGCTGTATGGGTATGAATGCTAAGACATGGAAAATTCGCAATCAAACATTTGGTTGGGGTCAGCGCACTTACCTGATGGGCATCCTCAACGTCACGCCAGATAGCTTTAGCGATGGGGGGCAGTTTGACAGTTTAGAGATGGCGGTTAGCCGGGTGTGTTATTTGATTACCGCCGGAGCCGACATTATTGACATTGGCGGCCAGTCTACCCGGCCAGGAGCCGAGCAAATTTCACTGGAAGCAGAACTACAGCGGGTAATTCCGGTGATTCAAGCGATTCGAGGTGACGCCAATCAAGCGCTCAACTCGATTGTGATTTCGGTAGATACAACCCGCGCCGCTGTGGCTCAAGCGGCGATCAAGGCGGGTGCCGACATCGTCAATGACATTTCAGGTGGAACGTTCGAGCCAGAGATTTTTGAAGTGGTGGCTCAGTTTCAGGTGCCTTACATCATGATGCATATTCGCGGCACTCCCCAGACTATGCAGCAGATGATTGACTATACAGACGTGATGGCGGAGATTCAAGCTTTTTTACGCAAGCAAATTGAGCGGGCGATCGCCGTCGGCGTTGACCCTAGCCACATCGCCATTGATCCGGGTATTGGGTTTGCCAAAACCTATGCCCAAAATTTAGAAATTTTGCGCCGTCTGGCCGAACTGAAGTCTCTTGATGTGCCGCTTTTGGTCGGCCCGTCCCGTAAGAGTTTTATTGGCTGGATTTTAGATCAGCCAGATCCCAGTCAACGGGTTTGGGGCACGGCTGCTGCCTGTGCGGCAGCGATCGCTGGCGGAGCCGATATTCTGCGGGTTCACGATGTTGCTGCCATCCATGATGTGCGACGGGTTACCGATGCGATTTGGCGATCGACTAGGGCTGCGGGTTAGACGCCTGATTGGGCAGCAGCGCGATCGCCTGGTCAACGCTTTTAGGCACATAACTGCCCCCCGCATACTGATCGACATGGCGAAAAAGGCTCAGCGGCGGCGTTAGCCGACAGGTGAAAAATTCAACCGCTGCCGTCTGATCGGGCAAAACTCTGACTTTAGGAGCCAAACTCTGAGGCATCTTGCCGCGCCACTGCCAGGGTTTATTAGTCGGAACCGCCCCAATCAAACGATGCTGACCCCATTGCACCCGCTTACCCGCCCGTCCTAATTCTTTAATTTCTCGGTAAAACAGCGAAGCAGCCAGAAAAGACGCGGCGGAAAAGTCCCCCGTCAGCGCGGCCATTACCGGACTGGCCTGAGGGGGACGAGGAGCCTGCTGAGCATCCGTATTTTGCAGAGCCGCTTCGAGCTGGGCGGTGGTATTACAAGATTCTGGAATCGCCCAGGTCACGCCCATCCCCTGAGTAGACTGACGGTACAAATAAGTCACCAAACACCAACCTGCTTTTAATTGCAGCCCAGGCAGCTTGTTAATCACAGCAGCCGGATCAGTTGTACTTAAAAACCAGCGTCCCTGAAGATTGGGCGCTGTAATCGTTTCATCGGGAATGCCGCCAACCCGAAACAGATCGCCTAACTGGCTTAAAGAAGTGGGTTCGGGCAGGTCGTCGAGGTCAAGGTCTGAGGCTGCTGTCGGCTGCTGTTCAGAAGCTGGCAACATCAACCCCGCTCTGGCAAACTGAATAATTTTTTGAGCGGTTTCGGGTGGAAACTTCTGCAGCGACATAACAAGCCAGACATCCCCGCGTTCTAACAACCCAAGAGAACGCCTAACGCTTAATTTAGTGAGATATTACCTATTTAGGGTTCCCGTGACGCTCGAAATAGCTTGAATGATGTATTCCTTAATGAAGCGGGGGTACGTCAAGCCAACTGCTTTGCTGGCTTGACTGGTGGGTCAGATCCATCAGCAGTTGGGAGTAGCAACCTTCGCGTAATGAGGGGGCACTGACCTGTTGGCGATCGATACACTCGACCCAATGATTTACCACCCGAATGAAAGGGGCTAAGCGGCCATCGCTATAGGTTTGCGGAAAATCTAGACGGGTGGGAATTTCCAACTCTGCCAGCGGTTCTCCGGCGGTAGCTCCATAGAGTTTAAAGCCGTGGACATAGTCTTTGGCGTTACTGCTGCCCAAAACCAAAGTACCGCGATCGCCATAAATTTCTACCCAGTGCCCCCGGCCTTCATAGGTCACCGCACTCAACGTTACCTGGCAAGGGGTGCCGTCTTGCAGATCTAGCATGAGCGTGCAGGTATCATCAGCGTCTACGGGTTTGAGTTCTGCGGTTGTGGGATCGGGGCGCTCGGTAATGGTTGTGCTGAGACGGCCACAAAGGCGCTGCACCGGGCCAAATAGCCAAGCAATATAGTCAAATGCATGGGAACCAATGGCTCCTAAAGCGCCGCCGCCTTTGTCTTTAAGGGCATACCAGTTCCACGGGCGATCGGGGTTGGCGCGGCTACCCGCTAGCCAATCAATCTTCACCAAACGCTTTTGGCCGACATAGCCCTCAGCCAGTAGTTCAGCCAAGCGCTGCCAAGCCGGAACAAAGCGAAACTCAAAATCTACCACAGCAATACACTGCTGAGCTTGAGCCAGACGCAACAGATCCTGGGCTTCAGCGACAGTCAGCGTGGTGGGCTTTTCTAACAACAGGTGTTTGCCCGCTTCTAGCGCTTGTTTGGCCATCGGGTAGTGTAAAAATGGTGGCGTAGAAATGGCTACCGCTTTAACTTCGGGCAAAGCCAGGGCGGCGGCTACGGTTTGACAGGCGTGGGGAATGTCATGAGCCTGGGCGATCGCCTGGGCTTGGTCTAAATCGCGATGATAAACCGCGACCGGGCGGGTGCGATGGTGAGCTTGCAAACCCGGAATATGAATTTTTTGACCAAAGCCAGTGCCCAAGACGGCGACGCCAAGAATCGGTGTTTCTGTAGCCATGTTCGCGCCCCTGCGTTTTTCTCAATCAGGGTACAGTTTTGCTGGCTCAGATGACAACTCAAGTCAATTACAGCCACATTGCCATTTCTGGCAATATAGTACAAAATTACTCTGTGGCCTGACTCGATCGAGATCTACGGGAAGTTTGGCATGAGTGCTTTAACCCAACGGCTATCCACGGCTGAAATTAGCCAGCGAATTCTTGATATGGCGATTACTGGCGTCTACCGAGAATCAGTCTTTGAAACCTTTCGCCCGGTAGCAACCCAAAAACAAATTCGAGGGGCGATCGCCCATGCTAAACAACTCGGTCTGCACTCCGTCCCCCAACTGCGCGATCAAGCCCTAGGCACCTACTACCAAATTGATGCTGGCAGCTACGAAACAGCCCAAGCCCTGCTCAAAGCCGAGGTAACGTTCGCGGTGGGGGCTTCTCCCACGGCCCAGTTGTTGCTCACGACGCAAACCTTGAAGGCGATGCTGGGGGTGTCTGTGAGCATAGCCGTGCTGTGTGCCCTTGGCGGCGCTTTGTTGTGGCTTAATGGTCAGTTCGTGGGGGGTACCAGCGCTCTGGTAGCTAGCCTTAGCGCCTGGACTATTTGGATGATTCAAAATCGGCTAGCTCAAAAGTTTATGTAGATCCAAGGCAGCCGCATTTTCTCAGCTAACCATATTTCTTTTGGATCAAACGGGGGCAAGCCTTGATTTCTCGTCGGCCAAAACAACGCAAATTCGTCGATTTTTCCTAGCCTGACAAAAGCGGGCTTATCGCTGTAGCCACCCGCGTTGAGACACTTCAATGGCTGAAAGCCGCTGACAGAAAAGCTTTGCTGCTGTCTGCTGCCCTCAGACTTCTGCCTTTAACTAACCTGAAGGGATAACGACCCGATATTCTAAAAAGAGACTTTATTGTTATCTTGTCGCTGCAGTTCATGGTTAGTCAGCCACCGCTCCAGAGAGAACCTACCTGGGTTACCGTCCTTCGTTTGATTCGGTGGGATAAGCCTTCCGGTCGTTTAATTTTGATGATTCCGGCGCTTTGGGCTGTTTTTTTAGCCGCGCGAGGGGGGCCACCTGTGCCGCTGGTGGGCGTGATTATTCTCGGCACGCTGGCTACTAGCGCTGGCGGCTGTGTCGTCAACGATTTGTGGGATCGCAATATTGACCCTAAAGTGCAGCGCACCCGCGATCGCCCTTTGGCCTCACGCGCTTTATCCATCAAGACAGGTTTGGTCGTGGCGGCGATCGCCTTTCTGTGTGCTTTTTTTCTGGCTCGCTATCTCAATCCGCTTAGCTTCTGGCTGTGTGTTTTGGCGGTACCTGTGATTGTGCTTTACCCCTTGGCCAAGCGAGTCTTTCCGGTACCCCAACTGGTGCTATCGCTAGCTTGGGGCTTTGCGGTACTCATTAGCTGGACGGCAGTAACCGCTCGTTTGGAGCTATCAGCCTGGCTGCTCTGGGCGGCAACCGTGCTGTGGACACTGGCTTTTGACACCATCTACGCGATTCCCGATCGCGAGTACGACCAGCAAGTGGGGGTGCGCTCTAGCGCTTTATTTTTTGGCAAGCGAGCCGCCTTAGCAGTCGGACTGTTCTTTGCCGGAACGGTGCTCATGCTGGCCTTACTTGGCTGGCAAATGCAGTTAAACATGGCCTTTTGGTTAACGCTGGCGATCGCTAGCGCTCTTTGGGGTTGGCAATATGGCCAACTGAATCGCTACAACCCACCGGGCAAACTTTATGGTCGCCTTTTTCGCCAAAATGTCATGATCGGCTTTGTGCTACTAGCAGGCATGATCGTTGGTTGCTTACGATAAACCCGCCATGGCCGTTTTACCCAGTCATCGCTTGCAGCACCAAGCCCTTTGACTTGCAAAGGAGCGCAACGACAGTTAAAAGCAAAAGCCTGAGGGTAGCAGACAGCAGCAAAGCTTTTCTGTCAGCGGCTTTCAGCCATTGAAGTGTCTCAACGCGGGTGGCTACAGCGATAAGGCATGGCAGAACAGTGTCTGGTGGCCAAAAACCTAAAGATTTTAGGCGCAAACCGCAAAAGACCTCAAAAAGGTTAGAAAATTAACGATTAGACTCTAAGATACGTCCGGCTTTTGAGTATACGCAGCAAGGTTAAAACGAGTGCATCCCAATCTAGTATCTGGATTCTCTAGACTCTCATCCTCAGACCCCTTCCCTAATCTGGCAAAGAGCCTTTAAGCCTGTTTGATTGACTTCCCTACTTCTGTTTTTTTGGAGGAGCGCAGATGGGGGATGAGAAAGGTATTTACCCAATTGTGAGGTACCTAACCAGATCTAATATCGGTGCCCAT
>NZ_JBQLZL010000118.1:0-11601 GCF_052168255.1 Almyronema sp.
TTAAAGTTGTCGCAGTTAAGTTCTAACCCTAACCATTGCCCTAGCACCTCTAGATCTTCGTCAAATTTTGCTTGCAAAATCGCCAAATTTTCTGCCGAAAGCTGTGGCTTTTCTTTAAGTGTCCACCAACCCTTCACCCAATTACGAAAAGCCTTTGGCACTAATTGCTGACGCACTTGCTTCAAAACAGGTGCTTCTACTAGCAAATCGCGCCAAGCGCTGCGGCGCATTCTTTCGCTAGAAGCATTCCCCCGTTCATGGGCGTCTTGCCACACCGGGGGCTGCGAATAGCCAATAAACTGGCAAATGCGCTCTAGCTCTGCTTGCGGATAGGCACAAAAACGCTCAAAGAAAACAGGCAAGATCTGCTGCGTCCCAAAAGCTTCAAAAAAAGGCTTTAACTGAAAACTATACTGACCATAAGCGACAAGTTCAGGATGCTGGGCGATCGCTGTATTAATATCCGTCGAGATCACACACTGCGTCCATTCATGGATGTAATGAGACACCAAGCGATCGATCGGATGGCGCATCATATAAATTAGCTTAGCCTGCGGTACCTGCTGTTTTAGCCGCTCAATCGTGTGGGGATACGTCGGCAGCTTAGTGTAGTGGGTACTGGCTTCGCCGCATAAATCAGTCGCTGTAGCCGCTGCAAATAAATTGAAGTACCAGTCCATTCCCTGAGCATACTGATCGTCGTCGCTAAAAAAGTTAGGCTCTTTAGGCGTAGACATAAAAATATGCGGTTGAGCTACTAACTGCTCATGCAGCGTTGTAGTGGCACATTTCATCGCACCAATAATGATAAAATCAGGCTTTCGAGTCATCATTTTTTGCTAATAACTTAAAATAGTGAACCAAAAACTATTTAGCTTTTACTGACAAAACAGTTGCCACATAAAGCACCCAATGAATGCTGACAGAGCGCATAAGCACACTTTCAGTAATGTTGTACATAAGCAGCAGGGTTAGAAAAGCCAGCGGCCAAAAATCAGCCGGAGATTTAGCCGCGTAAGCTCTATTTAGGGCATGAAAATAGGTGAGTAAAAAACCAATTACAAACATAGCAAAGCCCACTAGCCCTAGCGACAACGCTAAATCGTAGAAGCCGTTGTGAGCATGAGCCGGAATAAAGTTATGTGAAACCTTTGCCCCAACTGCTACCGCATGAGAGCTACCGGGTGCCCAAAACGCCATTCGGCCATACCCTAAAAAAGGTCTTGCAGCTATGGCCTCTCTAACACCCTCCCAAATTAACGTTCGACCTGACAGCGTTGGATCTCGACCTAGGCTAAACAAAATTGTGTTCCATAAAGCTGTTAAAACGACCACAAATCCAGAAACAAACATAGTTCCTAAATCTAGGATCAAAACTGTTTGCTTGCCTCGCCAACGGTAAAAGCGATAAACAGAGAGAACGGCAAGAACAGCAATAAAAACGACCAATCCTGTTTTTGAGGTTGACAACAAAATCAGCGCAATTGAAATAACAACCCCTATTCTGCCAAACCAAGCTTCTTTCTTATTAGACTTGTTAACTGTTAAAACAAAAAAGCTAACTAGAGTCAGCGCCATGTGGGCAGAAAATCCATTTTTGTTGCCATAGATTCCCCGCCACGCCCCTTCATGCTTGCCAGTTAAATGTACACCTAAACTAGGATTGGTAATCACAACAAACAAACTTAGCAGCGCACCCGCTCCCAGTGTAGTCGCGACAATTTTTAGCTGCTCTTTTACGGTAAAACGTGAGGCAAAATATAGGCTAAAAATGGTCATCGGGATCAACTCAGCCCGAACCGACTCAAAAGTAATCGCCGGGAACTCTGACCACAAGAAAGAAGCTGCAGCTTCAAAAAGCAACAGCCATATCAAAAAACCTCTTCTTACACACTTCAGCGTAAGTTCTATTCTGGCAAATAATAAAAAGGCAAAAAAGACAGGAAGGCTGTATCTCACTAAGGTGCTAGCAGAACTCGAAATAAAAGGAGACAGGCCACCTGTATAAAACAGGAGCATGAAGCCCGAAAGCACTCTTTCAACTCGGTCAAGATCAACCTTCATAAATCACGATTAGATTAGATAGTTTCTTTCTCCAAATTCGTAAAGCTAAAGAGAATCCTTAAACGATGTCTTACGGGGATCTATTTTTTTCTCGATTATAATTGAGCCATTAAGTATTTAATTTTTTGACTGCTTTTAAGTCCCAAAAATCAGAGCTTTTCCCATAAAAATCGAGAAACTTTTGAGTGTCGCCAGCAAGCTGATCAAGTACCCACTCTAAAGAGTCAGAATTCCAAACTGGCTTGCCTTGAGAAGGTTTAAAGAATAGTTTTCTCATCAACGGCTTACGAATAGAAGCAGGTATTATCTTGGCACCCTCGCGAATAAACGAGTTTTGCCGCAGCTTAGACAAAGTATTCGAAGGCACTTTTTTACCTTCAGAAGGATTGAGATGTACTACATCCTGAGCAGCAGAAAAACCCGAATCAACCTCCAAAAACTCATAGCACTGCTTTAGAGTTTTCTGATTATCTTCTCTAAAGTCTTCGTAAAAAATAATCAAAATATTGTCGTCTGCGGTGTATTTTCGGAATTCGCTAATTTGCTGCCAATAGTTAGAAGCATCTACTAGCCAGTGCCGATTAACATGAACTGCTCGATTAAAATCGTAGTGTACGCCTTCTCCACCATGGGAACGAATCTCCAGCCAGTAAGATTCAATTCTATGCACAGGATTGCGAACGCAATAAATAAGTTTAAAGTCTGGGTTGTATGAAAAGACTCTTTCAGCGGTTTTAGGAAAAACCTCTTTCATGGTGTAAAGATTGTTTCTATCACCTCTGGCTTTATAAGCTTCACTACCTGAGTAAAGCGACTCATACCACTCATAACCTTTAGAAAAATTTTCGTCTTCCGAAAAAAATCTTGGCTCTTTTTGAATCAAGAAAATTTCTGGATGCTGTGCTAACAGCTGACTGATCGATGTCGTCGCACACTTAGAAGCTCCGATAATTAAGAAATTTGGCTGCATATTTTTAAGAGTTGAGGCTACAGAAACAATCAATTAGCAACGCTTCTTATGAAGTATAAGAATTTGAGCTTAAACAGTATTTTTGCAAACTAGCTGAATCTTGACCGCCATCTGGCAGCAGCCATTGCAAAATGAAATCTGCCCATTTGACGGGTACCTGAAGCTTTTGCCAAGTTTTTTCCGAATTGAAAGAAAGCTGATGATAAAGTTCAGGATTGGTGATAAGTGACTGAACTGAGTTGGCAATTGCTTGCGGGTTAGCGGCTGCACAAAGAAAGGCGCTTTTTTGATGGGTTAAGTTATGGCAAAACATAGGATGATCTGACGCAATAATTGGTGTGCGTGAGCATAGTCCTTCATAAAGGGTGAGCGGAAAACCCTCTGGATAGTCGTGGTGACTGGGCACCATGACAAAATCCGCTGCTCTCATCAGGTCAACAACCGTATCATGCGGCACCAAGCCCAAAAATGACACCTCTGCTTGAACCTGCAGGTCAATAGCTTTTTGCCGGAAAGTTTCTAAAGATCCTTTGCCCGCAATTTTGAGTTTGACGGCAATTCCGGCCTGCTTGAGTAGACTAACGGCTTTGATTAAATCTCCTACCCCCTTAGACTCGCTGAGCGAACCGACATAGACAAGTTCCCAAAACGCTTTGGTGTCGGGCAAGTGCTTAGCCGAAAACTGGCTGGGCGTCACTCTGTAAGGCCAATCCCAGGGCACAACCTTATGTGCCTTCACCCCAATAGACACCAAATTACGGCAAGCGCTAACACCATGATTGCCGACCCACTCGATTTGAGGGTTGTTGAGCAGCCGAGCCAACCGATAGTTTCTTAACTTGTGCTTGAGTTTGTGATTTTGAAAAGAGTCAGCTAAAAGCGTAATCGTTGGCACTTTATTTTTAATTGTCCACCGCAAAATTTCTGGGATAGGGGCACGTAGAACTAGGTGGGTAGGCTGGTAAGCTGCAATGAACTTAATTAAGTGTTTGGCTGGCTGATTTGGACTCAAACCTGTGCCGATGACGCGAAACCCTGGCTCAACCAGTTCGTTGTAAGGCGCTTGAGAGTAGCAGCATAAGACAGCGACTTCTGCTATTTTCTGCCCCATATCGATGAGGGATTGAATTGCATAATTATGGGCGTGATAGGTTTCGCTTTGGCCATTAGCAAATCGATAGTAAGCCGCTCGATAATCTCCAGCATACAAAACAATTAAGAGGCGTTTAGCGTCAGGTTTCATACTTAAGCGTTGAGGCTATCTTTTAATATTTTTTGCCAACGGTAGGCTACGCATCAGTTGTTATAAAGCGGTAGAGACTCAGGCAAGAAAAGCAAAAGGAGGAGCTTGATCGGTGGTTAAACGTCAAAATTCAGACAGCTTTCTCTTCAAGAACAGCTTAGATTTAAACAAAATTGTGTAGTCCATAGAACAAATAGAGGTTACAGAAGACTCTTTCGCTAGACAGATGTGCGGGCGACTAACGTAGTCTATGAAAACTGAAAGTGAGTAAAAAGGTCTGTTAGTCTAACCATTCTGGCTGGAAAGCTGCAAGATTATAAAAAAATAGTAAAATACCGTATCTGCAAGTGAATGAGTCTTTGAGGGTTCATGGAAAAAGAGTCTATTGGAACAAATTATGTTCCCTTACAAGTCATACTGATTGATCGTTTAGTTAAAGACTTAGTAAAGTTTCCGCGATCGCTCGGATGAGATTTAAGGGATACCGTTAGCCTACACGTAGGTTGCGATCGCTTTGCTAAATTAAGTCGGATTTTTGTCGTTCCTCTGTATGCGTTATTAATTTATGAGTTCTGTCGGTGTGGTTGTCATTGGTCGGAACGAAGGCGAGCGGCTAATTCGATGTCTTCAGTCGCTAGCTGCTCAGTTACCCGAACCGCTACCCACGGTATATGTAGACTCCGGCTCAACCGATGGCAGCGTTACAGCAGCGCGATCGCGGGGGGCAGCGGTGATTGAGCTAGACATGTCGCAGCCATTTACGATGGCGAGAGGCCGCAATACAGGCTTTGAATATTTAGTCAGCAACTTTCCCTCTTTAGACTACGTCCAGTTCATCGACGGTGACTGCGAACTGCTTCCCGGCTGGCTAGAGCAGGCTGTTTCTACCTTGTCAAATCAACCTCAGGTGGCTGTTGTCTGTGGTCGCCGCCGCGAACGATTTCCTGAAGCTTCGCCTTACAATCAGTTGGCCGATATGGAATGGAACACGCCAGTAGGAGAAGCCGATTTTTGTGGCGGAGATGCCCTGATGCGAGTAACCGCCATTCAAGCGGTCGGTGGCTATAACCCAGCGCTGATCTGCGGCGAGGAGCCTGAGATGTGTATTCGGCTACGACAGCAGGGCTGGAAAATTTTGCGGATTGCCGCCGACATGACGCTACACGATGCTGCCATGTTGAAGTTTAGCCAGTGGTGGCGGCGTTCGGTGCGAGGCGGCTGGGCGATCGCCGAAGGCAAAACCTTGTATGGTCGTTCTCCCGAAAAATACATGCTGCGCCAAGCGCGGAGCGGCTGGCTATGGGGAGCGTTGGTGCCTCTGTTGGCGATCGCCCTGGCTTGGCCTACCCACGGGTTTAGCTTGCTGTTGTTGCTGGCTTATCCGCTGCTGGCGTGGCGGGTTTATCAGTATCGGCGGCGCTGCGGTGATGCCCCGGCGCAGGCACGGCTTTACGGCATTTACTGCACCCTGTCTAAATTTCCGCAGATTTGGGGGCAGTGGAAATACACGCTAACCAAGTGGCAAGGCAAGCCCGCCACCCTGATTGAATACAAAACTGCCACCAGTTAAAACGTAATGATCTGCTCAAGTTTACAAAGCCGGATAGACAATCCATTACCAAGTAGTTGTTCTGGAGAGATGCAATAATGGCGGCAGCGCTGAGATCTGCGGTAATCGGGACGGGGTTAATTTCTAAAGAGCATTTGACCTTTTTAGAAACTTCTGAACTGGCTAAACTGGTGGGGGTTTGCGATCTCTCCCCGGCTGCTGCCAACTATGCGGCTCAGCATTTCAAAGCCGAAGCCGCCTTTACCAACTATCACGAAATGCTGGCAACCGCTAAGCCAGATGTCGTGCATATTTTGACCCCGCCTCAGTTGCACAAATCTATGGCTAGCGACTGCCTCAAAGCCGGGGCGCACGTTATTTGCGAAAAGCCGATTACGCTGAGCTACAACGACTTCAAAGATTTGTGGGAACTGGCGCAGCAGTGCGATCGCCACTTAATTGAAGATCAAAACTACCGCTTTAACCAGCCCATTCTAGAAATCCAAAAGCTAATCGCCAACGGCGAACTCGGCGAAGTCCAAGAAGTTGACGTTCGGCTTGTCTTAGACATTCGCGGCGGCGGTCGCTACGCAGATGAAAATTTGCCCAGTCCGGCACACCAGTTGCCCGCAGGCGTCATTCATGACTTCATTACCCACCTGTGCTATCTGGTTTTTGCCTTTGCTCCTGAAGCTGAATTTAACCGCATCCGCGCCGCCTGGAGCAATCACGGCGGCGGCGACTTGTTTAAATACGACGATCTAGACGCACTCCTCATCAGCGATACGCTTCATAGCCGCCTTCGCTTTAGCTGTCACACCCAGCCAGATTGTTTTTATGTGGCCGTTCGCGGTTCTAAGGGCTATGCCGAAACTGACCTGTTCCAGCCTTATCTACGCTGTGTCGTGCCCCGCAGCGCTGGTAAACAACTTACCCCCCTGGTGAATCACTTTCTCACGGGGCGTGAGTTCGTCGGTGCTAGTTTTCGTAACTTCCGCCGCAAAGTTATGCAAAAAACCCCTTATGAAGGGCTGCATCAGCTATTAGATCAAACCTATCGGGCGATCGGCAATGGCAGCGCCCCGCCTATTGGTTTTGATCAGATGGCTCGTCCCAGTCGTTTAGTTGAAGCATTGCTAGCAGAAACCAATCAGTTATGAAGCTTTTAATTACTGGTGCCTCCGGTTTTTTGGGTCAAGCAGTTGTAACAGCAGCCCTGCAGCACAACCACCAGGTTGTCGCCCTAATTCGTCCCAAAACAGACGCAACTCGCCTACCTTGGTCTGAGCATTCAGGCGTTGACCTGGTGCGTCTAGATCTGCGTCAGCGCCGAGGACTCGCAGATGCGCTAGCAGGCTGCGACGCGGTGATTCATTTGGCAGCGGTTAAGTCTGGCGATTTTTACGATCAGTTTGCTGGTACCATCATGGCCACCGAAAACTTGCTAAACGCTATGACCGACGCTGGGATCAAGCGGCTCGTTGCCATTAGCACCTTTTCGGTTTACGACTACCTGCAACTGCCGCAAGGCGCTTTGCTAGACGAAAATGCCCCTATTGAAGATGAACCAGGCGATCGCGATGGCTACGCGCAAACCAAACTCATCCAAGAACAACTCGTCCGCGACTTTCAACACCAACAAGCGGCTGAGGTAACGATTATCAGACCGGGCATGGTCTACGGCCCAGACAATCTCTGGAATCCCTGTTTAGGGGCTGAGTTTGGCAGTCGCTTTTTGCGCATTGGCTTTTGGGGACAAATGCCGCTCACTTATGTAGAAAATTGCGCCGAAGCGATTGTGCTGGCGGCTGAAAAAGAAGCCGCGATCGGGCAAACCATCAATATCGTTGACGATCGCTTACCCAGCAAACAAGCCTTTACCCAAGCCCTGCTCAAGCACGATCCCAATCCGCCTAAAGTCGTCCCTGTCAACTGGGGCTTGATGCAGCTACTTGCCAACGCGGCCTGGTTTGTCAATCAAAAACTGCTCAACGGTCAAGCCAGACTTCCAGGACTTTTGGTTCCGGCCAAGTTGCATGGGCGTTTTAGACCCCACCGCTATAGCAACCAAAGGGCTAAGCAGCTACTGGGCTGGTCGCCTCAATATTCCTTAGAAGAAGCGATTATCCGCAGTCTGTAACGATGCCCAGCAGCCGTATGTAAACGCGCAGGCTGCACGACGTTTTCACCAGGAGCCTTTTCATGCGCATTGCCTACCTCACAGGTGAATATCCCAGAGCCACCGACACCTTTATTCAAAGAGAAGTGGCCGCCTTACGCCAGCTAGGGGTTAACATTCAAACCTTTTCGGTGCGGCAGCCAGATAAAGCTCATTGGGTTGGCCCAGAACAAAAAGCCGAACGCGATCGCACCCTTTACCTGCTGCCAGCCAACTTCATCTCGGTTTTATTCACCCATCTAGCCCTGCTGCTTAGCTCCCCGTTTTGCTATCTCAAAGCCCTTTCTCTAGCCAAGCAAACCTGCCAACCCGGTATCAAAGGCGCGTTGTATCAGGCATTTTACTTTGCCGAAGCGGGGATCCTCGCGGCCCACATCAAAAAGCTCGGCATCCAGCACTTACACAATCATCTGGCCAGTTCTAGCTGTACCGTAGCGATGCTGGCAGCGCAGCTAGGAAACTTCACTTTTAGCTTTACCCTGCATGGGCCGCATATTTTCTTTGAACCTTACCGCTGGCAACTCGGTGAAAAAATTAAGCAGGCTCTCTTTGTTAGCTGTATCAGTCACTTCTGCCGTAGCCAGGGCATGTTATTTGCCCCAGTTGAAACCTGGAGCAAAATGCACATTGTTCACTGTGGCGTTGATCCCGATTTATTTACAGCTACCCATAACCCTACCGACAAAGTCAAACTCTTGTACGTAGGCCGCTTAGCGGCAATGAAAGGGTTGCCTATTTTGCTAGAAAGCTTAGCCCAGTTGCACTCAACTCAGCCAAATTTGCAGTTGACCGTAGTAGGCGATGGCGAAGAGCGAGCCAGTTTAGAAGCAAACGTTCAACAAATGGGCTTGCAAACTGTGGTTGAATTTGTCGGCTACCAATCTCAATCGGCGGTGCGTCAGTATTTGCAGCAGACTGATATTTTTGTTTTGCCCAGCTTTGCCGAAGGCGTTCCGGTTGTTTTGATGGAGGCGATGGCGACTGCGGTACCCGTCATTGCCACAAGAATTGCAGGCATTAGTGAGCTAGTCGAAGAAGGGGTAAGTGGTTATTTGGTGCCGCCAGGAGATGTCTACGCCTTGCAGCAAAAAATTTGTTTACTGGCAGAAAATGCTGAGCTGCGGCAGCAGTTGGGACAGGCAGGCCGTCGCCAAGTAAAAGAAGCCTTTAACCTCAAAACCGAAGCTCAAAAGCTGCACGAAATATTCTCTCATCAGCTCAAAGGCGAAAAAACGCTTGTTACGTCTGCCGAATTGCAAAAAAATCTGGTAGCCAAACAAATTTAGTAAAAGAACTTTATAGGCCAAGCAATTTATAGCACCGATGATTAATTTTCTTCGCAAAGTCTGGTACATTCTGGGCGATAGCCAACGCAAACTGCCTGTGTTGATTGCTGTCTTTTTTTCAACCTCTATTTTGGAAGCACTGGGCATCGGCTTGATTGGCCCCTTTTTGGCTATTGCTTCAACTCCTAGTCAAATTCAAGAGATTGGTCTTTTAGCCCGTCTCTTTGATGGGCTAAATTTTTCTTCAGAACGTCAATTTGTTGCTTTATTCGGCTTATTTATTGTCTTTTTATTTTTAATTAAAGCAATTGTTTATTTTGCTGGAAAGTTTTATACCTTTAGCTTTAGCTTCAACCAAAAAAAGATGCTGGTTTCTAAATTACTAGAAACCTACCTACGCGTTCCTTACACGTTTCATCTCAAAAAAAATACGGCCAGCATTGTCAAAGTTACCGTTTTAGAAACAAACCAATTTTGCAACTTATGCCTTTTACCCGCGTTAGAAATTCTTTCCAATGCGGTGGTGGTTTTTTCATTGCTGATTGTATTAGCTGTCACCGACTCTCTGCTGCTGTCTTTAATTCTAGCTACTCTGCTGCCCGTTATCTTCTTCTTTATCTGGCTTAGCAAAAGGTTTCGACAGTGGGGACAGGATATGTCTGAGGCTCAGCAAGGTATGATTCGTACCCTCAACCATGCGCTAGGTGGCTTAAAAGAAACTCGCGTAATCGGATGTGAAAGTTTTTTTGAAGCAGAGATGAGCCAACATTCTCTGCGTTACGCTAAATCAGCTACGCTTTCAAGTTCACTACAAATGCTGCCTCGAACGGCGATCGAAGCAGTATTGGTCATCTTTCTAATTTCCTTAACTTCTATTGCACTGCTAACTTTTGAAGCTAACTTTGAGCAATTTATTGCCAGTCTAGGCGTTTTTGCAGTAGCTGCCATGCGGCTAATTCCTTCTATTAGTCTGTTGATGCAGTCTTTTGGATTGGTGCGCAAGTCTGGGTATGCGGTAGATATGCTGTTTAATGACTTAAAAGAGATCGAAAAATCTGAATATCAAAGAGATCTCTCTAAAAGACTTAATGGCTTCGCCTCCAAAGATTCACAAAAGGCTTTACCTTTCAAGAAAGAAATTCAGCTAAAAAATATTACTTATACCTATCCTGAATCTCAATCGCCTGCCATCAAAAACTTTTCTCTTACCCTTAAAAAAGGTGAGTCTATTGCTCTCATTGGCAAGTCTGGCGCTGGTAAAACCACCGTTGTGGATATTATCTTAGGGCTGCTCAAACCTCAATCAGGTGACATTACTACAGACGGACTTTCTATCTATAAAGATTTAAGAGCTTGGCAAAACATTGTTGGCTATATCCCTCAGTCTATTTTTCTCATTGATGACACTATAGAGCGCAATATTGCTTTTGGTGTACCCGATAATCTGATTAATCAGGCTAGGTTATGGCAAGCCATTAAAACTGCTCAGCTAGAAGAGTTGATCACCCAACTACCCCAAGGCGTTAATACCAGCGTGGGTGAAAGAGGTGTGCGATTGTCGGGTGGTCAGCGACAGCGGATTGGCATTGCGCGTGCCCTTTATCACGAGCGAGAAATATTGGTTTTAGATGAAGCGACTTCTGCTTTAGATAACGAAACAGAGAAATTAATTAGCGAATCTATTAACCGACTCAGTGGTGATAAAACACTAATCATTATTGCTCATAGACTATCCACTGTTGAAAAGTGTGACCAAGTTTATGTAATGGAAAGAGGAGAACTTTCTAGGTCAGGAACCTATAGCGAGGTTGTTAGCTGTTTGTAGCTGACTTAGCTCAATATTAAAACGAGTTTGATTTTCTGAGAAAACGAAACTCTTGTTTTAAAAGCATGCATAATGACACATCTATAAAACCACTTTTCCATATTGGATATCACAAAACTGGAACAACATGGTTGCAAAATTGTTTGTTCAAAAACAATCAAACCATAAACTTTTCATTTCCTTTTGAGCGAAACAATATAGTCAGCCAGTTAATAATGCCTAACCAGTTTCGTTTTACTGATGATGTCAAACAATATTTCAGCTTTGGCTTGAGCCAAGCAATAGAAGAGAGTAAGGTACCCGTCATCTCCCATGAACGTTTAAGTGGAAATCCCTATGGAGTATGGCTAGAAAGTCAAGTTTTTGCAGATCGTCTGTACAGTATTTCCCCAGAAGCAAAAGTTCTTATTGTTATTAGAGAACAAACGAGTGCCATCTTATCAATGTACTTTCAGTACGTTAGAAATGGTGGAACTTACTCGTTA
>NZ_JBQLZL010000118.1:11701-29872 GCF_052168255.1 Almyronema sp.
TGCTTTATCACCTACTGTTATTGAGCTACAAAGAGTACTCAACTCATTTGCGTTCCGGAATATGCATGATCCCTTGAACTCTAAAAAATATAATTTTGTTATAAAGCTAACTTATTGGCTTAACCGTTTTTTTCCAGCTTGGATAGATAGCCAAAAGAAAAAAGAAATGAGAGCGTTTGTAGCTAGTCAGGTATCAGATTATTACAATTCATCTAATCAAATTACTTCTAGCTTGATTGAGGTAAGCTTACAAAGCTTGGGTTACTCGTAAATGTTTGGAAAATATTTGAACTGCGGAACAAATTAAAAGTTTTTTATTCTTTATAAAATAAGTTGAATGACTACTTCTAACAAGGTAAAAGTAATGAAGCCTGTATTTATAAGTGGGTGCCCTAGGAGTGGAACAACTTTATTAGGTTCGATGCTGGGCGGACACCAGCGGACAATTTGCACACCCGAATCTCAGTTCAAAGCTGATTTGATGCTTCTGGCAGGTGCAACCGCTCAGGAAAATATTAAAGCTGATGTAGCCTTAGAATTATTAGAAAAAAATATTCGATTTAAGCATTGGGACTTGGATATAAATAAAGTTTATTTGCCAGAAAGCTTACCTTTTTCTGATTTGATGTCGGCTTTAGTTGAAAGCTACGGCCATGACCTTGGTAAAGAAAAAGCTGATATTTGGATTGATCATACGCCACGTAATCTCTCAATTGGCTTGAAGCTAACCAAATGTTTCCCAGATAGTCAGTTTATTCATTTGGTCAGAGACGGACGGGCGATCGCTGCTTCGATCATGCCTTTAGATTGGGGGCCAAATACGATTGTTGATGCGGCTTACTGGTGGCTCGAAAACTTATCTCATGGATTGGCGGCAGAAAGCGCTTGGCAGAGCGATCGCATTTTGAGAGTTCACTATGAAGATCTGGTAGCTTTGCCTGAAGAAACCCTGCACAAGATTTGTGGCTTTTTAGATATTGACTATCAGCCTTCAATGCTAGACGGCAAAGGTATAAAATTGCCCAAGTTCACAACTCAACAGCATCAACTGGTCGGCCACCGACCTCAAACTCAGCAAATAGATAGCTGGAAAAAAAAGCTGTCACCCCGACAAATAGAAATTTTTGAATCAATCGCTTTTTCGGTTTTAGGGTATCTCGGCTATGAGCTAGTTTATGACGTCAATGCGGCGCCTCCTACGTCCAAAGAAATTTGGTCTACAAAGATTCAGGAGCGCTATAAAAAGTTAGTAAATCCTATCCTGTTTGGCTTAAGATTGCGTTCTCGCTGATTTGACTTTGAGTTCAGTCGTCGATTAAGTGGGGAAAAATGTTTCAAGACAAAAAAATCATTTTTGTGGGTGGTTTGCACAGAAGCGGCACTTCACTGCTGCATGAACTTATTCGAGAACATCCCTTAGTTAGCGGATTTAACAACACGGGTGTTCCAGAAGACGAAGGACAACACCTACAATCTGTATACTTGCCTGCTATCAACATCGGCGGCCCCGGTAGTTTTGGGTTTCACAATCAAGCTTTCATGGATGAAACGCATCCGCTTGCTATCCCCTCTAACGCTGAGAAGCTTTTCAAAGAGTGGAGTCAGCATTGGAACACGGATTGTCCTTACTTGCTAGAAAAGTCACCTCCTAACGTAGTACGTACCCGTTTTTTACAACACTTATTTCCAAACTCTATTTTTCTTGTTCTTTTAAGACATCCACTTGCTACAGCTTATGCCACTAAGAAATGGAGTAAAAACCATATCGGTTTGCTGATTAAACATTGGCTAGTCTGCTATGAAAGATTTTTGCTAGATTATCCATATTTGCGCAAGGTTTATATTCTTCACTACGAAGATTTTGTCAAAAATCCACACGAAATTTTAGCCGACTTCCTAAAATTTGCTGGCCTAGATGCTATTCCAATTAAAACCGAGGTAACCAGCGACATTAATAATAAATACTTTTCAACTTGGAAAAATGACGAAAAAAATATCGCCAAATTTTTTCTGCACAAGCTGTATATATCGCAATACGAATATCGCCTTAGAAGGTTTGGCTATAGCCTATCTCACCCAGAAAAAACTTATCCGGTAGAATATACTGGCTCTCATGTAAACGATGAGGTTGATTCACGCCCTAAAACTAACTGCAAACAGAGTTTTGGAACAGGTACTTTACCTTCTTAAATGAATAGCTAGATGAGAATTGCTTACATTGTATTAGCGCACAAGCTGCCTGAATATATTGTTCGATTAGTGAGTACACTCACTACCGAGCAGTCAGTTATCTATATTCATATAGATAAACGTGCGAATGATACCTATTGCAAAACGCTTAGCTTGCTCAGTCAGGTTTCAAATGTTTATTTTGTTCAGTCCCGTCTAAGCTGTCGATGGGGGCAGTTTAGTATAGTTGCCGCTACGCTTTCTGCCCTGCAAGCGCTCCATAGCTCAAACAACTCTTTTGATCGAGTAATATTGTTGTCAGGGCAAGACTATCCAATTAAGCCGATCGATTACATTCAAGACTTTTTTAGTCGGCATTCTCAGCAGCAGTTTATTGAATATTTTTCACTTGAAGAAGAAAACAAGTGGTCAAATGCGGTTGGCCCTTTTCAAGCTGAGCGGCGGTTAGCATACTGGCATTTTTTCTTTCGTAGCAAGCATATATACGTACCTATCAAACGCAGTTTGCCTAATGCGCTAAAGCCTTATGGCGGCTCTCAATGGTGGTGTTTTACTAAAGACTTTGTCGAATATTTGCTGCAGTTTTTAGCGGCCAATCCTGAAGTTATTCGCCATTTTAGATATACTTTTATTCCAGACGAAGCCTTTTTTCAAACGATCTTATTAAATTCTCCCTTTCGAGATACGGTAACTAATAATTCTTTAAGATATACTGACTGGAAAAATCCTAATCCTTTTCCGCCCAGAAGACTAACACTGTCTGATTTTGATGCCGTCAAGAATTCAGCCGCGCTTTATGCCCGAAAGTTTGATCCAGATGTGAGCCTTGATCTGCTAGAGGCAATTGATCAAAAGCTGCTCAAAACTGCTTATGCTTGAGTTTAAAAGCAAGTTTTGATAAGAAGACTGAAAACAAACCCTCATTGTTACTGAAAGGAACTTCTTCTATGCCTCAAACAGTTCTAGTCACAGGTGGGGCGGGTTACATTGGCTCTCATGCGGTCAAGGCTTTACAAGTCGCAGGCTACGAAGTTGTTATTTTAGACAATTTAGTCTACGGGCATCGAGAACTGGTGGAAAATGTTTTACAGGCAAAGCTGATTGAAGGTGATATCAGCGATCGCCTGCTGCTTGATAACCTTTTCTCTACCCATAAAATAGACGCTGTCATGCACTTTGCCGCCTATATTTTTGTCGGTGAGTCAGTTGAAAATCCAGCCAAATATTACCGCAACAATGTCGTTGGCACCCTGACCTTACTAGAGGCAATGGTCGCTGCCGGGGTCAACAACATTGTCTTTTCTTCCACCTGCGCCACCTATGGCCCTCCCCAATACACGCCGCTCACAGAAGACCATCCTCAAGCTCCAATCAGCCCTTACGGCATGACCAAACTCATGGTCGAAAAAATTTTGGCGGACTTTGACGCGGCCTACGGCCTCAAATCTGTCTGTTTTCGCTATTTCAATGCGGCTGGAGCCGATCCCGATGGCAAACTAGGAGAAGATCACAACCCCGAAACTCACCTGATTCCCCTGGTATTGCTCACTGCTCTTGGCAAACGCGACGCGATCGCTATCTTTGGCACAGACTATCCCACCCCAGATGGCACCTGCGTTCGCGACTATATCCACGTTAGCGACCTGGCTCAGGCTCACGTTTTGGGCGTTAAGCATCTACTGGCGAAAGGGCAAAGCGATGCCTTTAATTTGGGCAACGGCAATGGGTTTTCGGTTAAAGAAGTGATTGAAACAGCTAAGCAAGTAACCGGGAAAGACTTTAAAGTAAACCTGCGCGATCGCCGCCCTGGTGATCCTGCCGTTTTAGTCGGCAGCAGCGAAAAAGCGCAAACCGTTCTTGGTTGGCAACCGCAGTACGCCTGCCTAGAAGACATGATTAGCCATGCTTGGCAATGGCATCAGCAGCGCCATATCTAATTACTCGTTCATGTTGCGATAAGTAGCCACTGCTGAAGGCGAGATGCGGTTAAGGTAGCGGAAGATCCAGTACTTAAAGACCGTATCCAAAATGACCGGGAAAGTGGCAATAAAGAGAAAAATAAAATCGCGATTGGCGGGTAGCCCTAAATGTCGGGATAGGCTTTCGAGCAAAATTTCCCAACCGTGGGGCGAGTGAAAGCCGACAAACATGTCGGTAAACAAAATAATAATGAACGCTTTGGCACTGTCGCTGAGTCCATAGACAATTTCATCAATAAAAGACTTCAGCATGGCCACTTCGCGCTTGCTGTTAATCAGCAAAACCACAAAAGCCGCCGCCGCCAAAATATCAGCAAAAACATTTTTGAGGGCTTCAGCGCTGCGCCGCCGATAGGCTTCTTCAATTTCGATCGCCTTTTCCTGAACCGATTTTTCAATTTCTAGTTCAGGCAGACGGGGAGCCTTGCCAATAATCACTTCAAAACGCAGGCGCTCTTCAAATCGAGCCAGTTCGTGCAGAGCCTCTTCTTCCATCTCTACATTGAGAAAGGCATCTGCATCTGATTCGGAACGCAGCCAGTTAACCATAGGGCCAACCACAAAATTTTTGCTGGCCTGCTGGGTCAGCAACGGTACGATAATCAACAGCAAAATAAACTTTAGGGCGACGGTGGTTTTAACTTTAGAAGTGCGAAAGTTTTTGACCACCTCCACTTCAGCCTTAGGATCAAGATCTTGCTTGATCCGATCGACCGTGCGCAAAATCGATCGCGGCAGAAAACTAGCCCGATCTGAAAGCGCATCTCGCGTTGGCTCTGGTTCGGTATTCTCCATTTTTTCAGGTTTGGCGATCGCCTCTGTTAGCCGAGGTTGACGAGTTGCCAGCGATCGCGGCGGCGCTACCTCTGCCTCCTGGCTGGTAAGCTGGCTATTTTGCCCGTTTTGCTGACTATTTAAAGACACAATCGCCGCTGCTTCTGGCTTGGGTTTGTAGCGAGCCAGCGTTTCATCGACAAAGCGTAATTTTCTAAAAAAGATCGCTGGTTTATCAACCAGGTTTTCGCTATAGCCGTTATCGCTCGACATCGGCACCTGCATATCCATGATGCGGGGATCAAAGGTGCGCACAATAAAGCTACTGCTGCGAAACTCCGCCATCCGCATCTCAATTAAATTGAGATACTTTTTTAGCTCTGCTTGAAAATAGCTGCGGGCGCTTTGGCTGTAGGCGCTAGCGCTAGCGGCAATGGGCTGACCTTCAAAGTACTGATCTTCTATGGTTTTAATCATAAGCGCCGCTTCATAAGCCTGATCTAGCGCTCGTTCTGGAGTTTTAGTTAACCACTGCCGCGCCCTACGAAAAACTGCCTTCATTGGGGTTAAAGATACTTTTCTTAACGGAGTCTGTGATTGGAGTGTAAGACAAATTTAGTCGGTTGTAGGCTTATGCTGGTATGAAACTTGTTCAACTCGCGGGTGCCTGTGATAGAACCAAGTAACTTGGAGGTTAAATTGGGGCATAACCCACCTATCTTTGATCAGCTGTGATTTATGGATGGAGCGATTAGAACACTATGGCGGGGCAAATCTTAGGCGATCGCTATGAATTAGAAAAGCAGCTCGGTAAAAAGTCTGGACGCTGGACGTTTGTAGCGCGAGATCTGCTAGACGAGAGCCGTGTCATCCTGAAGCTGCTCTTTATCGACGATGAACTACAGCCTACTGACTTGAAACTCTTTAAGCGAGAAATCGAAGCCCTTCAGCAAATTGATCATCCGGGAACTCCTCGACACTTAGACTATTTTGAAATTACGCTACCTCGAGACGGTAAGGCTTTAGCGCTGGTTCACAGTTATGTCAAAGGCATTTCCTTAGCCAAAAATTTGCAGCAAGGCCGCAAACTCAAAGAAGCTGAAGCTCGCTACGTCGGCCAAAAAGTGCTAGAAGTTTTGGTCTACTTACATCAGCACAATCCCCCTATCGTACATCGCGATATTCGTCCTGGCAATGTCTTACTGGAAAAAGATGAAGCGGGCGGGTGGCCACAGATTCACCTGATTGATTTTGGCTCAGTCAAGTCTTTGTCATTAGGGCATACCGCTCTGACCCGCGTAGGCTTAGACGGCTACATCCCCCCTGAGCAAATTGGTGGGCGGGCAATGGCCGTATCTGACTTGTATAGCCTGGGAGCAACGCTCATCAATGCAATGAGCGATCACCATCCCAATGACCTGCAAGTCGGCATGAAACTTGATTTTGCCTCAGTGCTAACGCTACAGCCTGAATTTGCTAGCTGGTTAGAGCGCATGGTTGCCCCTACACTCGAACAACGCTGGCCTTCGGCTGCCGCCGCCCTAGAAGCGCTACCACCTCTCTAACCAGAGCGTCTAGGGGGCGATTGGCGAAAAAGTTGGCCGCCCTTCTCTACCTGAAGAAGGCTATAGCTGTAGCCACCAGCGTTGAGCCACGTTAATGGCTAAAAGCCCCTAGACAGAATTACTTTCCTTCTGCCCGCAGCCGTTTGCCTTGCGCTATAGCTATAAAACAAAACGTCTCCAACCACGTTAGAGGGTGTTTGAAAAGCCAGTGGTTATGATTTTAGGCACTTGTCGATCCCCCCTAGCCCCCTTAAAAAGTGGGAAATCGGCTCGGAAGGCTTCCTTTCCAAAGGGAATTTAGGGGAATCTAAACCGTTTTGCTACGCAGCAGATATCTCTTCAAATATCCTCTTAGAGACGTCTGAAGCGCCGCCAGCGATCGCGGCTTTTAACCACAAACAAGCCTCGGCTAAAAGAACCAGCCGTAGCTATGTAACCCTTTACCTAAAATATTGACGCCTAAATAGCAAATCCAGACGACTACAAATCCTGATGCCGCCAAAATAGCGGGTCGTCTACCCTGCCAGCCTTTAGTAATACGTGCATGTAGATAAGCCGCAAACACTAGCCAGGTAATCAGCGCCCACGTCTCTTTAGGATCCCAGCTCCAATAAGAACCCCAGGCTTCATTGGCCCATACAGCCCCAGCAATGATGCCAATCGTTAGCAGCGGAAATCCCAAACCAATGACGCGGTAGCTAATATTGTCAAGCGTATCGGCCAATGTTAAACGCTGGGGCGATAGCAGTGGTAGCGTGTCTGTCTCTAGTTGCGGTTTGTCTAAAACAGCCGTGCCTCCACCTGCCGCTTCTAAGGCAACCGCTTGCGAGGCCGAAACCTTTTCATCAATGGTTTCACCAGCCCGCTTAAGCTGATACTGACCCTGGCGAAAGCCGCCTGTGCCCACAGAGCTACCTTTTAAATTCACCGCTTGCCCCCGCGTGACTATTAAAAAAGCCACCGCCAGCAAAGAACCGACCAGCAAAGCCGCATAGCTCAACAGCATCACACTCACATGCATCATCAGCCAGTTCGATTTGAGCGCTGGCACCAGCGGCTCAGAGATTTGCATGTGTCCCGGCAGCGTAATTGCCGCAAAAGCGGTGATGCCCATGGCTACTGGCGCAGTAATAGCCCCTACCAGCCGACTGCCACTCATACTTTCGGCTACCAGGTGCATGGCCGTAATGCCCCAGGCTAAGAAAAAGAGCGATTCGTACAGGTTGCTAAGCGGAAAATAGCCCGCCTCAATCCAGCGAGCCGTCAGTAGAGCGGCGATACAAAGATTGGCGATCGCCATGCCCAACCGTCCGGTGTTTGCCAGCAAGGGAATACTGGGAAACGCGACCCCACCCCAGTAAACCAGCATTGTGACGAACAGGATGGCAAAGGAGGCGTTGTCTAACCAGCCCTGTAGAGTAACCAGATCCATGAGCACTTTGTTGAGTTTCGGTATGTTTATTATGCTACCGATAAGTTGAGGTAGTGCGCGAGTTTACTTTATTCTTCTTCTACGGTGGCAGAAGAAGGTGTTGTTTGCGGCGAACTTGCAGCTTCGTCCGGTTGAGAGAGTTCACCAGGCCGCTCACCTTTGGCCAAAATGACATAGACATCGTAAAGTACGCTGCGCTCATCTTGGGTAGCAGTTGTCACTCCAATTCTTTCAATGGCCTCAACGACGGCGGGTTGTTGAGCCGCTGGCAAATTGGGCAACAGCCGACTCTGTACCTGCGCCATTTGCTGTAAATCAATAAAGAAATGACCGTTATTAGCTGCCAGTTGAGAAGCCGTAACCGCCTGGAAAGCAGACGTTTCCGCTAAGCTTTTAGACTGGTTAACAATGGCAGCAGTTGCAGCCTGCCCAACGCTGAGAAAGACCGTATCCCCGTCAATCCAACCATGAGCAAAGGTGGTTGATTGAAATGGTGAAGTCCAGCGGGTTACTGATTGGCCGTTGGTTTCGGTGGTTTCTACCTGAAACCGATAGCGATCAGCTACGACGCTGTCTAGCTGGGCTAGCGTTTCTTCGGCGGCGGTGCGATCGCTGACTTCTACCAAAAAGGCAAACTCAACGGGTAGGTTAGCGGCGTTAGCCGCGTCTGTGGTTGCCGCTGCAGGCATCACTGCCAAAGCAAATTCACCTGCCATCCACGGCATTAAGTCTGTATCGACGTCCAGCCCCAGGGTTGTATTAATACCGACCCGCAAATTATTCGGATCAAAGGGCAACAGCGATCCGGCTGTGGCTCCCTGGCTATAGTCTTGCCAGAACTGTTGTAAGTTGCCCCCAGAGGCCATAACCAGCGTTTGGGCGGGCAATCGGCGGGGCATTTCGCCCGCTTCGTTACTAACGCTATAGGTGCGATCGCTACCTGCAGCCAGCCAGCTCAAACTGCTAATGTGCAAGCCATCGGCTGTTATTTCCACAGTGCCCACGAGTCCCTGCGCGTCGTTAAACACTTGCAGGCTGCCAGCCGGAATCGGCGGCTGACTTCGTGTGGCGACTGTTTCGCTCACCACTGGCAAGTTCACATAAAATTTGGCAAACGTTTGCGAATTTGCCACTTTAGCAAAAGACTGCGCGTATTTAGGCAGTTGAGCCAGCGATTCGCCTCCCTTAAAAGTATCGATCGCCGTTTCAGCAGCAGCAGCAGTGGTGGCAACGGCAACCAGTTCTTTGCCCAAGACAGCCGCCCACAGGCGATCGCCCTCACTGCCTTCAAATTCCATCACCTCAACCCCGCGATACTGATTAACCGCGATCGCTTGAGTGACTGATGGGGTAGAGCTAGAAGTCGTAGATTCAGGCGCAGCGGTAGTAGCAGAATCTGCTGACTCTGCCGACTCAGAAGCACCGAGCAGGGCTTGGGCTTGCAGCGGGTCGGCAATGGGCAACACTGCAATTAAAGGCTGCTGCAGTTCTGCGCTATCGGCAGAGGGTAGGCTGTCTGCTGCCGCTGCCGCTGATGGAGGTAACAAAGCAAAGGTGATTTCTTCACCAACCCAAGGCGCAATATCTCGCTCAAAAGCATAGCCCTGGCTGGTCAAAAGGCGATCGCGCCAGCGTATCAAGGTTTGGTCAAATTGGGCTTGCGTTTCGGGGGTGCCCAACTGTCTGAGTCGCCGCCACTGACGCTCATCCGTACTAACGCTCACCACCAGCGTCGCCTCATCTGGAATCGCGGTGATCCCAGGGGGTAAGTCTGCCGATAGCCCTAGCCGCCGCGACAAAAACCAATACGCCAAAGCACCGCCGCCAATCAGCAAAATGGCAGTTCCAACCGTCAGCAATAGAGGTGGCTTTTTCATGACCGCAACTCAAACAAATCGCTTTGCCAATCTAACAAACTGCTGCAAAGATTTGCTGCTAGAAATAAGGAAAAGAGCTAGCGATCGCCGTCGGATAGAGGTTTATGAAGTTTTGGATGCAATGGACTGTAGCCAATTTAGTCGGTGGGGGCTTAATTGGCTTTTTAGAAGTGAGAGGGCTGCAATTTACGGCTACGCTTTTGCTCACAGGTGGGGTGCTAGGGGTGCTACAGTGGCTGGTCTTAAAGTCGCACCTGCGCTCGGTGCGCGGGTGGGCGATCGCGACGGCTCTGGGCTGGATCGGCGGCGTCTTTTTGACTCAGTTTCTCGGTGTTTGGATCAATCCGCTGACCAACTTGTTATGGAAGCAACTGGGAGGGTGGGAAGTGCTATGGCTCAATCTGATCAAGCTGCCGCTGATGGTGTTAATGATGGCTCTGGCTCAAAGCTGGGTGCTGGGCTGGCGACGCTTAGCGATCGCCCCTTGGCTTTTAATCAACGCGGCGGGTGGGTTGGCTAAAGGGGGTCTCAGTGCGGCTTTGTGTCCGCTGGTGTGTAATATTTGGCCGCTAGGGGTAGGCGCAGGTGTGGCTGAGGGGCTGGGCTGGGCTGCTTATGGCGGCTTAGTCGGTTGGGGTCTGATGCAGTGGGGGCAGTGGCACCAAGCCCCCTAAACGTCATGAACTGAAACATGAAGAAGCGCAACAGAACGTTATGCTAAGCCTGAATAAATTTTGCGACTATCTGCAAATCTGCTGACATATCGCCTCGATAGCATGACTACACAGACTGTTCAGCCTTCTCAAAAAAAACTGTGGTTAGCGGCCATCAAACCGCCGATGTATAGTGTGGCCGTGATGCCTATTTGTGTGGGCACTGCGGTCGCTTTTTTTGAAACGCAGGTTTTTCACGCGGGCATATTCTTCATCTTCGTCCTGTCTGCCATTCTCATTTTGGCCTGGGAAAATCTGAGCAATGACGTATTTGATTCAGACACAGGCATTGATGTTAACAAAGCGCATTCAGTGGTCAATTTGACCCGCAGCCGATCGCTGGTGTTTTGGCTAAGCAATTTTGTTCTGGCTTTAGGAATAACTGGTATTCTCGCGATCGCTTTGTGGCAGCGAGATTTTACAGTGTTGGGGCTGATTTTGCTTTGCTGTTTGCTGGGCTATGTCTACCAGGGGCCGCCTTTTCGGTGGGGTTATCAGGGTTTAGGTGAAGTTCTCTGCTTTTTTAGCTTTGGGCCATTAGGGGTCGGCGCTGCTTACTACAGTCAGGCTCAAACTTGGTCAATCACGGGGCTGGCGGCGGCGGTGATTATTGGCCTGACGACATCGCTAGTGCTGTTTTGCTCTCACTTTCATCAGGTCGAGGATGATTTGGCCGCAGGCAAGCGATCGCCGATTGTCCGTTTGGGGACTTGGCGAGGCGCTTTGCTGCTGCCCTGGATAGGCGGTAGCGTTTTTGCCATTGCGATCGCCTTTGTCATCCTTGACTTTTTCCCCGTATGGACGCTTTTGGTGTTGGCGAGTCTGCCGCCTGTTGTGCGGCTATGCCAACATGTACGCTGCTATCACGCTCAGCCTGCCCAAGTGCATAATGCTAAGTTTGTGGCGATCGCTTTTCACTTTTGGAGCGGTGTGCTGCTGTGCCTGGGTTTTTTAATTCCCCATGTCTTACCGCTTTGAGTTTCGGCTCTATCATCGTCCCTTTCAGCCACCGCTGCAAACCCGACATGGCACTTGGACGGTACGCACAGGCATCTTGCTGCGGCTAATTGACCAGGCTGGCCAGATTAGCTACGGAGAAATTGTGCCGCTGCCCTGGTTTGGGACTGAAACCTTAGACCAAGCTTTAGACTATTGCCGTCATTGCCCCACCTGGATGAGCGCTGAAGCGATCGCGGCGATTCCCTCCCAAATGCCTGCCTGTCAGTTTGGCTTTGGTGCAGCCAGGGCAGGGCTGGCCAAATCCCTCACAATTGCATTAAAACCGCATCTAATTTGTGGTTTGTTGCCGACTGGATCAGCCGCTTTAACAAGCTGGCCTACCCTCTGGCAAAAGGGTCATCGAACCTTCAAATGGAAAATTAGCGTCGCTGATCTAGCCCAAGAGTTAGCCATTTTGGAGAAATTAGTTCAAGCTTTGCCCCCGCAAGCCCGATTGCGGCTCGATGCCAACGGCGGGTTAACGTTTGCTCAAGCACAGGTCTGGCTAAACACCTGCGATCGCCTGGGTATTGAGTTTTTAGAACAGCCTTTGCCACCGGATCACTTTGAGACGTTGCAGCAACTCAGCCATTGCTATCACACCCCCATTGCCCTAGATGAATCAGTGGCCACGCTGACTGATTTAAAGAGGTGTTATGCCCAGGGTTGGCCGGGGTTGTTTGTGGTTAAAGCTGCGATCGCTGGTTTTCCGTCTCAGCTATTGACTTTTTGCCAGACGTGCCGCGATCGCCTGATTTTTTCTTCTGTCTTTGAAACACCGATTGGGCAGCAGGCGGTTTGGGCTTTGGCGGCTCAGCTTCATGGCGATCGCGAGTTAGCACCTGAATATGCTTTGGGCTTTGGCACCGAGCATTGGTTTGCAGATACCTTAACAACCAATTTTGAACAGCTATGGCAGCAGCTTTAAGCACCATCCTGACACAGCGTTGGGGAGAAGACTGGCTCATCGGGGCTGAAAGTCAGCGATTTTGGCAGGTAGTTGAGCAGCGATCGCAGCAGCTAGCGCAACTGCCCCAAGCCCTGCCGCGAGTCTTCATTGCTGAGCCAGATCCTGTCTTGTTTTTGGCAGGTTTGATGGCTGCGGGTCGCCATCAGAGCGTCATCTTTCTTGGCAATCCTCACTGGCAAAACCGCGAATGGTCACAAGTTAAGCAACATCTTTCTGCTGATCTGGTATGGGGATCCACTTCGCTATCTCTGCCGTCAAAGTCAGCCGCCTTTTGCCAAACGGCAACGTTAGGGATTCCGACTGGCGGGTCTTCAGGCCAGATCAAATGGGCTATGCATACTTGGGAAACTTTATTAGCCGCTGTGGAAGGTTTCCAGCAGCATTTTCAGACGGTGGCCGTCAACGCTTATTGCACATTGCCGCTTTATCATGTCAGTGGCTTAATGCAGGCTTTGAGAACGTTTTTCTCTGGAGGACGGCTGGTTTTGCAGTCCTTCAAGCAGCTAGAGCAAGCATCTTTAGAGGTTCCGGCTCACTGCTTTATTTCTCTAGTCCCTACGCAGCTACAACGATTGCTCACGGCAGAGGCTCGTTGGTCGGTGTGGCTATCGCAGTTTAAAGCGGTCTTGCTAGGAGGTGCCCCAGCTTGGCCGCAGCTATTAACGCAAGCCGACCAGCAGCAGCTACCGCTGGCTTTGACCTACGGTATGACCGAAACGGCTGCTCAAATTGCCACCCTGCTGCCCAGCGAATTTTTAGCGGGTAATCGCAGCAGCGGGCGAGTCTTGCCTCATGTTCAAGTCGAAATTTTAGACGAAGCAGGCGATCGCTTGCCTACTGGAAAGATAGGGCACATTGCCATTCGATCGCGATCGCTTTGCCAAGGTTATTACGCCGCTGACAACGCCAACTTTGCCAACTGGTCAGACAACCCCACCCGGCTTTTTCAACCCGACGATTTGGGCTTTTTAGACGCTGAAGGCTATCTATCTGTAGTTGGTCGCAACAGCCACAAAATCATTACAGGAGGGGAAAAAGTTTTTCCTGAAGAGGTAGAAGCCGCAATTTGGCAAACGGGTCTGGTGCAAGACGTTGGCGTTGTGGGTCTGAGCGATCGCCTTTGGGGGCAAGTAGTCACAGCCATATACGTGCCTAAGCAAACAGACCTTTCCAGCCAGATGATTAAAGCGGCGATCGCCCCCCAACTGGCTGCTTACAAACTGCCTAAGCAATGGCTAGCCGTAGCCGCGCTGCCCCGCAATCTTCAGGGCAAAGTCAACCGACAGGCCCTACGAACACTGGCGATCGGCCAAATTCCTTAAAGCTTCATCGACTGCTAGCGCCGTTCACTCAATCAGAGCAGCGCTTTGTCAAATGTTCGGCTGCTGAACAACGGAGAGGGAGGGATTCGAACCCTCGATAGGTGTGACCCTATAACAGATTTCGAGTCTGCCGCATTCAACCGCTCTGCCACCTCTCCCAGCGATCCAAGCTATTTTAGCGCTGATCGATGGCAAATAGCGATCGCCTTCAAAATCCGGCAAAAATTTGTCGCAGTATCTTGCTAAAAGCTTCGGCATGAATAGACGTAGTCACCACCATTAAAATACCTAAACGGCCAAAAGTCCCTGACAAAAGACTTTTCCTGCCCTCAACCTTCTGTTTTTACCTATAAAACGTAGATTTCTACCCCCACTTTAGAGGCCGCTACTCCAACGCGATCGCATCTTGGCTCGCTGCTAGGGTTGTTTGAAAGCCTGTATCAGATCGCCATTGAATAGCGCCATCACGTTGTGTCCAGTACACGGTAACTTGGCGATCGCGCAGCTTAGCCTCAACCGCTTCATCAAGCTGATAACCTGAATAAATTGCTACAGCCGGATCGACCACGTCTAACAGGTTTTCGGCTAGCGTATCGCCCGTCCACCAGATTACCTGACTTTTTAACCCATCTCCGACGCTGGCTAACTGCTGCTGGGCTGCGCTAGAAAGTTGACCAATGGATAACCAGGCTTGGTCTGCAAACAAAATGCGCAAAATGGGAGAATTTGCTCCCAAATTTTGGATTTGAGCAGCGTCTAAATCAGTCGTTTTGCCAATTGGCAGAAGCTGAGACGCCAAAGGTTTAGTAGAAACCTCTGTGGCAGTATAGAAAACTTGGGCAGGCGTCTGCTGTAGAATCCTTGTCCATCCCTCTACGCTCTCGCCGCTATTACCCAGCAAAATTCCTGTACTCAAGCGATTAACACCCGCTTGCTGCAAAAAGGGTAAAACCGTATAGCCTGCCGTTTGACTGTCGCCATCGCTGATCAAAACGGTTTGTCTCGCCCGTTGCACAACCAAAGCCGATTGTTGAGGCGTAGAAAGAACGGTGATCTGCTGTAAAGCGTGGGCTGCAGACCAAGCCGGAACTATGACCAAACCACAGGCGATCGCACCTACTAGCCATTGGCGCTGCTTCAGCCAAGGTTGTAACCAGCCCAAGCCAAAGAGACTGTAAAGCCCTAGCACCTGCCAGAGAGAAACCTGAGCGATCGCCATTGAGCTACCCGGCTGCTGGTTGCAAAATTCCACCAGGACTATCAGTAAGTGAATAGGATAGTACAACAATCCGGCGATCGCGCTGCCTGCGGGTTGCCAGATTAAGGCCAGCAAACCTGTTGCTATGCCGCCTAAACTAATGAGGCTAACCAAGGGCGTAGCCAGCAGATTGAGCAAAATGCCATAGGTTGGTAGCGTATTGAAGTGATAAAGCTGCAAAGGGGCTGTCCACAAACTAGCGGCTATAGGCACAGCGATGGCGCTGGCAAGCGGACTCGGCAGCCAATCTAGCCAGCGACTTAACGGCTGAGCCGTCACAATCAAGCCGAAAGTAGCGGCTACGCTGAGCTGAAAGCCAATGTCCCAAATCCAGGTAGGTTGCCAGAGTAGCAGCCCCGTCGCCGCTACCACCAAACAGCCCAGGGAACTCACTTTGCGCTCAGTTGCCAGTCCAATCAAGGCTCCACCCCCCATCAAAGCGGCTCGCATTACGCTAGGCTGTGCCCCTGTGAGGCCCACATAGCTCACTAATGCGATCGCGCCGCTTATGACTTGAGTGCGGCTAGATCGCGATCGCACCAAGCTCAGGATCAACCCCAGCACCAAAGAGACATGGAAGCCAGAAGCCGCCAGAGTATGGGCTAAACCTGCCTGTATAAAGGCATCGCGAACATCAAAGGGTAAGTCCACCGCCTTGCGACCCAGTGCCATCGCACTCATCAACGGTCCTGCCGGACTGCCCAGAGATCGGGCTTGAGCTTGAACAATACGCTGCCTTATCTGCCAGAGTCCCAAACCTGGCTGCGAAGCAGGTTCAAGCTGTGCCGCTAGAAACCCAGCAAAGCAACCTTTACTAGCCAGGTATTTTTGAAAATCGAAACCATTAGGATTTTGAGCCGCTTGTGGGGCATAAAGATGGCCCATCATCAGCACCTGTTGACCCGCCCGCAATCCTGTAATTTGGAGCTTAGGTGCCGTTACATAAAGTTTACCGTTCAGTTTTTGAGCCTGCGTACCACCCGATTCTCGTACTGAGTAAACGTTGACCCACAATTGCCCCTTATCGCTTCGCGTCAATCGAGGTTCTTGAACAATGGCTCCTCGAACAACCAGCGTAGACGGTTCACCCGCAGAAACAAGCTGGCTGATATCGGTACGAGTCGGCTGAGGCGTGCGGTAACTGCAGTAACCAGCGGCTAGCAAACCTACCAACCCAGCGATCAACCAACCCCTTACGCTTGGGCCACGGTACCAACGACGGGGCAATAGAGCCGCACAGCCCCCACTCGCTAAGGCAAGCCCGTAGCCACCCAGAGGTAAGCCTAAAAAATTTGTAAACTCCGGAACAACCGAAAAGCCTGAAGCAAGAAGCCCTACGACATAAGCTAGGCAGATAACCAAGCCAGTAATCGGCGTCATGTTGAGCTATCCTCACGCACCCCACCCTAGCTAGCCCATCTTTTTGTCACAAGTATCGAAAAAAGCCCTGCAGTTGCAGGGCTTCAAGCAAAATGGCGATTGCAATAAAGCTATTTAGGTCACGGACTAAATAGACAGCCCCAGCTTCAAACCTAAAAATGCATGAACGAACATAACCGCGATCGCAATCGTACCAATATAAGCATGGGTTGTGCGGAGCGCGGCTTGATTACCACCAAACTTAGTAGCTGAAATTAAACCATTAATAGCCAGCAAACCTACCACAATCGATCCCGTCCAGAAATGAGGACTCGCCAAAATTGGCTGCCCTTGCATCACCAATGAAAGCAATCCTCCGGTATAGCCCAGCGTAATAAAGGTAAACAACCAAGGCGCTAGCTGGCGGTGACTTAACTTACTCTCAACGGCAACCTCTTTGTCTTCAGCCACCCGTCCCCGCCAGCCTGCCCACGCCACAAAGCTGCCCAGCACAAAAATAACGATCCCCATCATCAAAGGATGGCCCCAATGAACAATGGGTTCAGGCAAGCCAAACTGTCGAAACCATCCTGCAATCGGTTCTAAAGAAGCTCTCAAACTAGAAACCACAACTAACCCTCTCGCCCTAATCAAGTCCACTATACACTTCTTAATATGCCACCCACCGCTTTGTTACCTGGCAGTATTGGCGTCTCTCGCTAGGTGAGCAATTGGCAAAACCGTAAGATGGCTAGTGCTTTAAGCGGCTTGAGCCGTAGCCTTTGCTGGCAACAGCGGAAAACCCATTGCTTCACGCTGCTCTAGGTATAGATGAGCCACTCGCCGAGCTAAAGTTCGCACTTGACGGATATAGCGCGTGCGCTCAGTTACCGAAATTACCCCGCGAGCATCTAATAGATTAAACGTGTGGGAACATTTCAGTACATAGTCGTAAGCTGGCAGCACCAGTTGCTTATCCATTAGCTGCTCCGCTTCCTTTTGATACAAATCAAACAGCGTAAATAAAAGCTCTGGATTTGAGGCATCAAAGTTATAGGCGGAGTGCTCAATTTCTCCCTGCATATGAACATCGCCGTACGTAATCTGGTCATTCCATTGAATTTTGGCGATCGCATCTACTTCCTGTAAATACATCGTCAAACGCTCTAAACCGTAAGTTAGTTCAATCGCAACAGGATTACAGTCAATCCCTCCACATTGCTGGAAATAGGTGAACTGAGTAATTTCCATTCCATCTAACCAAACTTCCCAGCCAACGCCCCAAGCGCCAACGGCAGCATCTTCCCAGTTGTCTTCTACAAACCGAACATCATGATCTTCAGGACGAATACCCAAAGCTCTCAAAGACTCAAGATAAGTTTCCTGGATATCGCTTGGCGAAGGCTTAATTAAAACTTGGTATTGATAATAGTGCTGGTAACGATTGGGATTCTCGCCATAGCGCCCATCTGCAGGACGGCGACACGGTTCAACATAAGCAACTGACCAAGGTTCTGGCCCGATAGCTCTTAGAAAGGTATGGGGGCTTTTAGTTCCAGCCCCCTTCTCTGTATCGTAAGGCTGCACGATTAGACAGCCGCGATCGGCCCAAAACTGATGCAGCGTAGCAATGACTGACTGAAAGTTCACCCGCCTCTCCTTCAAACAAATATTCTTGCCTGACTATATCTAAAACCCTCCTTCCTCGAAAGCCTCAGAAAGACAAAGACTTA
>NZ_JBQLZL010000119.1:0-9039 GCF_052168255.1 Almyronema sp.
CTTAGGGAAGATGTCTTATTCAAGCTAGCTTTAATAAACGGTATCAGGCGATCGCTATCTTGGTTTCAATCCCTAAGAGGGGTTTGGTTTGGTTGAAACCTCTTGCTGCTATAAAATTCTTCTCATCCAATTTAATGAGTTTCAATCCCTGAGAGGGGTTTGGTTTGGTTGAAACCTGGTAGCGACTAACGGCTTTTCCATCTTTGTAAACAACGTAGTTTCAATCCCTGAGAGGGGTTTGGTTTGGTTGAAACATATTCGATTTCATCTCCTATCTGCAAGAGTTTAATAGGGTTTCAATCCCTGAGAGGGGTTTGGTTTGGTTGAAACGGCGATCGAGGAAGCTTCGTTCATTGTCATTCATGCTTTAGTTTCAATCCCTGAGAGGGGTTTGGTTTGGTTGAAACCGGGGGCAGCTTTAGCAAATGAGCGGCACGGGCTGTTTCAATCCCTGAGAGGGGTTTGGTTTGGTTGAAACATATCCCTGGATGGCTGAGAGGGTCAATAGTCAAGTTTCAATCCCTGAGAGGGGTTTGGTTTGGTTGAAACGAAACAGGCAAAGCCCGAAAATACTACAACGCCAGTAAACAGTTTCAATCCCTGAGAGGGGTTTGGTTTGGTTGAAACGCAAACGTAAGGGACATTCAAGAGGAATACGGTGGTTTCAATCCCTGAGAGGGGTTTGGTTTGGTTGAAACGTGGCCTAATCACTATTGTTCAATAAGTTATTGGTTTCAATCCCTGAGAGGGGTTTGGTTTGGTTGAAACTTGAGAGTGTCCCCAGAGATGGGGTGTTGCGGTTTTCGGTTTCAATCCCTGAGAGGGGTTTGGTTTGGTTGAAACGGTTGAGCATAGTTCCATTTAGCAAGAAGCCCTGTGTTTCAATCCCTGAGAGGGGTTTGGTTTGGTTGAAACCTGCGAACAAAAAGCCTGATTCCAGAGCTGAGCGTTTCAATCCCTGAGAGGGGTTTGGTTTGGTTGAAACCTGCAAGACGTGCAGCAGGCTTTAAGGTATGCATGTTTCAATCCCTGAGAGGGGTTTGGTTTGGTTGAAACCTGCTTAAACGCCGTACATCAGTCACAGTTCAGTCAGTTTCAATCCCTGAGAGGGGTTTGGTTTGGTTGAAACTCAGAAGCAATAGGGCTGACATGGCAAGATGTCAAGTTTCAATCCCTGAGAGGGGTTTGGTTTGGTTGAAACATTTTTATTGGGCAATATTGGCTGAATTTCGCTGATGTTTCAATCCCTGAGAGGGGTTTGGTTTGGTTGAAACAATTCCCAAGCCTGTGCGTTCTGAGCCTATCGAAGGTTTCAATCCCTGAGAGGGGTTTGGTTTGGTTGAAACGTGGAAAATACCGCAAACCTCTTGTCGTCAATTTTGTTTCAATCCCTGAGAGGGGTTTGGTTTGGTTGAAACAAGAATTCGACTAACAGAAGCCTGAGAAATGCCGTGTTTCAATCCCTGAGAGGGGTTTGGTTTGGTTGAAACTGTTGGCGCAATTGGCCGAATCTTTCATGAATTTGATGTTTCAATCCCTGAGAGGGGTTTGGTTTGGTTGAAACCCTCCGATGTCGTCAATGGCGATCGCTTCATTATTCCTTCAGTTTCAATCCCTGAGAGGGGTTTGGTTTGGTTGAAACATTGGAGCCAATCAATGCGGCATTGAAGAGAAGTAGGTTTCAATCCCTGAGAGGGGTTTGGTTTGGTTGAAACTAGGCGCATCAAGAAGGCCAGCAAAAATGCCAAAGTTTCAATCCCTGAGAGGGGTTTGGTTTGGTTGAAACCAAATTGGTTTGCAGTGAACTAGGGATTGCTGGGCGTTTCAATCCCTGAGAGGGGTTTGGTTTGGTTGAAACTTTCTCTAATTACATGGAATTCAAAAAAGCTAAAGTAAGTTTCAATCCCTGAGAGGGGTTTGGTTTGGTTGAAACTCCTCATCGGAAACCACAAAGTAGTAAATTTTAGAGGTTTCAATCCCTGAGAGGGGTTTGGTTTGGTTGAAACGAAACAATAGATGGAGTAAGCATTGAGTGACGATGAGTTTCAATCCCTGAGAGGGGTTTGGTTTGGTTGAAACCATCTTCAGGCTTTGCTGTTGCCGCATTGTCACTCGTTTCAATCCCTGAGAGGGGTTTGGTTTGGTTGAAACCAGCTAATTCGTGCCTGCCACGAGCGCTTAACTTCCATGAGTTTCAATCCCTGAGAGGGGTTTGGTTTGGTTGAAACTATAAATCAATGAGCCGATCAGGTGAGATCAAGGCGTTTCAATCCCTGAGAGGGGTTTGGTTTGGTTGAAACCTGTGCGCCAATCACCAGCGATCGGGGCACAGCCGTTTCAATCCCTGAGAGGGGTTTGGTTTGGTTGAAACAAGAGTTCCTCTGCGGGGGCTACGGCAATTGATTTGTTTCAATCCCTGAGAGGGGTTTGGTTTGGTTGAAACGAGCGGCCAAGTTCGCTACGGTTTGCCCAGACCCCACGTTTCAATCCCTGAGAGGGGTTTGGTTTGGTTGAAACATCCCCAGCAACAGCTACTCGTGTGACTGAAATCCTTAGTTTCAATCCCTGAGAGGGGTTTGGTTTGGTTGAAACGGCTAACGACGAACCACTACTGAGAAAAAGAAAATGTTTCAATCCCTGAGAGGGGTTTGGTTTGGTTGAAACATATTCTTGCTGCCAACACCGATCTCTATGCCGTGTTTCAATCCCTGAGAGGGGTTTGGTTTGGTTGAAACCTTTTGAAGGGCTGCGGCTCGGCCCCCAGAACAAAGTTTCAATCCCTGAGAGGGGTTTGGTTTGGTTGAAACTTTTTGGGTTGCAGCTCCTAGCACGGTTCTATCAAGTTTCAATCCCTGAGAGGGGTTTGGTTTGGTTGAAACAGCCCTGTACCGCTGTAGCGCAGCTTGCGAAAGTTGTTTCAATCCCTGAGAGGGGTTTGGTTTGGTTGAAACGCAGATGAGCCAGAAAGCGATTAAAAAGCATCGTTTGTTTCAATCCCTGAGAGGGGTTTGGTTTGGTTGAAACATGAATTCGTGAATTCTACCGGGCGAGGCACAGGCTAAGTTTCAATCCCTGAGAGGGGTTTGGTTTGGTTGAAACAAAGCATCGGAGGACTTAGGCAAAGCGTTTAAGGCGTTTCAATCCCTGAGAGGGGTTTGGTTTGGTTGAAACCCGCGCATTCAACATTTTGCGCGTTGCGCCTGAAGTTTCAATCCCTGAGAGGGGTTTGGTTTGGTTGAAACTGCCAGCGGGGCAGGTGAAGCGGCCTGCCCCGCTGTTTCAATCCCTGAGAGGGGTTTGGTTTGGTTGAAACCTGCCCCATCTTGCGGCTTTGGCACAGATCAGCTAGCGTTTCAATCCCTGAGAGGGGTTTGGTTTGGTTGAAACGTGATTTGTCAAGTTGCAGGCGAAAAGCTTTTTGTTTCAATCCCTGAGAGGGGTTTGGTTTGGTTGAAACGGCGGCAATCCCAGGGCAGATCGCGGGGCTTTCGCTGAGTGTTTCAATCCCTGAGAGGGGTTTGGTTTGGTTGAAACTACAGTGCGATGACTTAGTTGAAAAGCGAGGCGAAAGTTTCAATCCCTGAGAGGGGTTTGGTTTGGTTGAAACCTCAGCAGCAGTTTGCCACCATGCTGGGGATTGCTGTTTCGTTTCAATCCCTGAGAGGGGTTTGGTTTGGTTGAAACGATGCGACAGCGGATTCATCGATGAGCATGACGATGTTTCAATCCCTGAGAGGGGTTTGGTTTGGTTGAAACCTTTGGCCTCCATCAAATTGGCTTTGGGGGAAAGAGATGTTTCAATCCCTGAGAGGGGTTTGGTTTGGTTGAAACGCCTCGTCCACGGGCTTTTCTCGGCTGTTTTCCGACGAATTGTTTCAATCCCTGAGAGGGGTTTGGTTTGGTTGAAACCTCGATTAGGTCGTTACTAACCGTCCGTTCTCCCAGTTTCAATCCCTGAGAGGGGTTTGGTTTGGTTGAAACTGCGGGCACCGGAAAAGGTTATAGTATTTAGCTTTCAAGGTACGAATGCGCGGATCCCCTTGATGATACCACTTACAACTCCAAAAAAGCCGCTTTGAAGATAGCCTAAATTGCATAGAACCACCATACAGCAAAGGTTGTAGCCGTTGCGCGGATGGGCAGAAAGTAAGCGATCGCCAAAAGCATTGTCCAGTCTGGCTTAGACCCCTATCAAGCGTAGCCCTGCCACCAAACACCCTACCATCCGCGCCAATCGAATTTTAGGCAAAAAACACCGTATCATCTCGAACCGCCTCACCACCAATACGTTCCACCTTTTGCTGACAGCACTCACACAAAAAATAGAAACGAATGCTGTCTTCTTCAGCCTTAATGAGTTTATTCAGACGATTGCGTAACTTTGCATATTGGGTTGCCGTCAGATTACACTCAAACACACTAAACTGCATCCACTGACCATAGGATGACAGAACTTTGTGAATCTTGGTTCGGCGCTTATTTTCCGAAATATCGTAGGTGACAACAACGTGCATAGCTTTAGCGCTGCATGACCAGCAAAGTCGTGAACCGCAACCGCGACTCAACAACCCAAAATTAAGCCCTCAAAATTTGTTACTTCAGTATGAGCGGAGGATATTGCTCAGTTTCACCCATCAGGTATTTAGCCAGCAGACGCGTCTGAATTTCAAACGCCTCCTGGTAAGTACACTGCCGCCCCATCACCGGATGCTTAAACTTCGACTGTTTTTTTTGCTCATAAAGCCTAAGAAACTGACGCCTACCCTCATCTGTCAGAGAAACCGCCCGACTGATTGGCTCGTCTACAAAATCTGCGACCGTCAAAGCCTTACGGTTTAGAGCCGAGAGTACCATAGCATCAACAACCAGAGGCCGAAATTCTTCCATTAAATCCAGCGCCAGCGAAGGACGACCATAGCGCTGCGTGTGCAGGTAGCCCAAATAAGGATCAAACCCCACAATATTGATCGCACCTTGGACATCATGCAGGAGCAAAGCATAGCCAAAGCTCAACAGGGCATTAACCGCATCGGTTGGCGGGCGACGAGTACGGTTTTTAAAAGTGAAGTCACTATTGCGAATCAACTGCCCAAAGTGAGCAAAATAGGCAGCACTGCCCGCCCCTTCTAGCCCTCTTAAGGCATTGATGATAGACGTTTGATTAATGGGGGCAATAGCTTGTTCTAAGCGCGTGATGCCAGCTTCTAAGCCAGTTAGCCCTTCTCGCTGCGCCCGCAACAGCATGACTCGATAGTTTTTCAGTTTGCCGCGAATAAAGGCTTGCACCGCATGAACTGATTGAGCTGTTTCTCCAGCAGCTTGCCACTGAGCCGATCGCACAAAAATATTTTTGTTTAACTCTGGTTCTAGCCGACCTAAAAACCGCCCAGTACCCGTCATAAAGCTGAGGGGAATTTTACGCTCTAGCAATTCCATTAATGCGGCTGGTGAAACCGTTGCTCGCCCCAACACCACAACGCCATCTACCTTAATGAGCGGCACATCTAGCAGCGTTTCTTTCTGAGCGCGTACCCGTAAACGTTCGTCTGTTTTGCCAATGAAGGCGTCGTCTGTCGAGATATAAACGGTGCCCATGGTTGTAGATTTACTCTTTAAATAGCTTCTTGATAGCGATTGACTTTTTTCACAGCCTGGGGCAGGCATTGGCTGTAGAGGCTACATCCCCGACAGCGTTTGCCATAGACAGGCGGCGGCATCCGACCGCTGTGCAGCAAGCTATAGACCGCACTAATAGCGGCGATCGCCTCTGCCTTTAAAGTCGGCGTTATCTCGATGGCTTGCCGCTGATGCGACTGGGCGTAATACACATACCCCTGAGTCACCAAACGTCCGCTCATCTCTTCTAAACAGAGGGCTTGGGCGCAGACTTGCAGGGCATCGTTGTCAAACTCGCCGCGATGACCTCGCTTATATTCAACCGGATAAAGCTGTCCGTCGCTTTCTTCAATCAGGTCAGATTTGCCAACAAGACCGTAGCGATCGCTCTTAAGCCAAATGGCGCGTACTTGCCAGGTTTCTTCGCGATAGTTGCTGCCGAGGGTATGGACGCGATCGTGCAGCCCGGTGCCCTCTAAGGTGAACTGATTGTCAGTAAACTCGCCTGCGCAAAACATCCGCCAGCAGCGGTGCGGACAATAAGCATACTGATTGAGAGCCGCAATTGGAACATAGTCTTCAGACATGGCTGATTTAGCTTGGGAGGAAAGAGATTTACTTTTGGGCAAACCCCCAATTTAAAATTCAACTCTGCGACAAATACCCATGCCCATCGGCGTTTTGCGCCCCACCCCAGCGTACAAGGCAAAATCTGCCAGGGTATTGAGCTGTTTAACCACAGTCGTCTCGACCTCACCCAATATTCGATACGTCACTTTACCAACACAGCCGACAAACTGGTTGCAGGGGTTGGTTATCGCCCCCGTCTGCTGAAACTGACTGCGCGGATCTCTAACCACTTCAGTATGAATGTCGAAGCAGCTGGGTCGCAGCGTTTCTAAGCTATCAGCGGTAAATTCTAGCGGGCTGTAGTGATTCCAACGGCGCAGCAAACTGCCAAATACGCGATCGGGAGTTGGCAAAGCAGAGTCGTATTGGCTCTGCCGAAATGCAGTCGGGGTATAGAATTGCAGGGTGAGTTTGCGTTCCTGGGCGGAAGCTTGCTGATAAAGCTGCTCATAGTTGCAAAAGTTAGCCCAAGGCTGTGTGCTTTGGGGCGTACCGAGGATGCTGGTAATGTGCAAGTTGGCTGGCCCTAGGTGCCAGGGATGGTCAGGGTTGAGATTGAGCCAAAGCTGATTCAGGCGGCTAAAAAGGCGATCGTCCAGCAGAGAAATACGCCACCAGCAAGGGGTGTTGGGCGGGATGGGATAGGTATGGTGCCAGTTCAAAAGGGGCGACTTGGGGGTGTTGGGTTTTGCTTTTTGAATTGGGCGATCGCGTTTTGACCTCAAAGAGAACTGATCATTCTGAACGACTTGCAAAGGGCTAAGGGTAAACGCTTTGTTGCCCTGGTTAGCATGAAGCTGGTTGCCCATCTCGGCGTCAACAGAACTAACCAGATTGAGAAAAAGAGCATGGAGTTGCTTACCAGCGGTAAAACCGGGAGGAATCGCTGAAGCGGGCAGAAGATTGAGAACAAGGCTATGGGGCATAGTTGTAAAATTAGCTACTGAAGCGATATTCCATTTGAGCAGGCAGGTTCAAACCTGTCAGCGAGTAGAATTCACCGACCAGGCAAACGTTGCGAATAAGGCTAACGGGTGGCATGTTGACCGTGTCATAGCTCAACACCTGATGGGTAAACATGACATCTAAGGGATTGAGCAGATAAGGGAAAGTAAATTCACGAGCAGCCTGACGCTTGGGGTCAGGTAGTTCCTTAACGTCTATTTGCGCTTTGCTCATCCACTTACCTAGCCGAATCCACCGAGGAAAAGTTAGAGATTTTTGAGAAACGACAAAAAACTCAAACTGACTTTCAGGGGCAATTTCCTTAGCCCGACCAAAGCTAGGGATATTCTTTTGAGTTTTCTGCATCTCAACGTGATAGCGGTTATCCGCATATTTCCAGGTATTAAGTACAGCCGCATGACGAACAGCCCTAGCTGGCGTAACATAGATACCTCGCTGATTGAGCGGCGTCAGATGAGCCTCATACATCGGCACCTGCTCAGGACAGAAATAGCAGTAGCTATGCTCTTCTGCTACAGTCGTGTCATATTTTTCACTATCTACCAACCCCAAGGCATAGCAGAGCGCATAGTTATGCAGCACTGGCTCAGTTTCGTAGAGCCGCCCGATTTCCCGCGTGGCGAAGTAAAGGCTGTCGTGCAGTTCTAAAGTGCAGCGATAGATATGGGGCATGGCTATGACCTCGTGCTAGCAGCCTTTTTCTTGCCGATATGCTTGTCAGCGTAAGCTTTGGCCTCGTCATCCGCCTGCTTCAAGATGGATTGAATGCCTACTTCATTAGCGGTTAAGGACTTCACCTCTGTCAGAAGAGGTTGAAAGTCATCGCCAATAAAGTCGGTATGCACGATAAATTCCTCACTCATCAAGTTTTGAATCGCAGTCTTAGCAGCTCTAGCGACATCATCCTCATCGAGAGGATCCAACACTTTGAGGGTACCTTCTGCTTTCATCTGGTCATAAATAGCTTGAGTCCAGCGTAGGTTGCTAACAATTTCGCCATCGGCAAATACCATACCGATTAGCTCGTTGCGAACTCGGCCTGTGCGAGTAGTTTGGGCACCGTAATGGCGAGTTCTCAGGATGTTATTAAAGACGTAGAGGAAGCTAGCTTCTGTTGGGTCTTTGAGCGTAACGATGCTGGGAAAGAAAACCTGGGGGCGAATATGGTCTTGCTGATTGATGCGGCTGGTGACTTCGCCGGGTTTAGAGCCTTTCTCTCCCTTGGAAGCCATTGTGCCATTTTCAAAGGGGGCATTTAGGGTGAAGGTTTCATGAGACTCATCAAAAGGGGTAATGGAAAAAGCTGTATCGACCACCACCTTGGATTTTTCAGATCCAGAATCTCCAATCGCAAATCCGTAAATAATGCAATCAGGGTTATCCATGCCGAATTCGACGTTGTATTCACAGTCTTCGGGCTTGACGAAGCCGTAAGTACGCAGCAATTCTCGACCGACTAATCGTTCTGGAGTGGACTGCTTGCGCTTGAACATGGACAGTCGGCTAAGGGTGTTTTTGTCTTCAATGCCAGCGCGAACACGAGCTTTGTTGAGTTCGCCATCGGTCTGAAAGAGTGGATAAGATTCAGTCACACGTACAGTCAAGAAGTGAGCGTATTTTCCCATTGGCTTGTAAGGAATTTCGGTGTGGAAGAATTTGGAATCGATGGTTTTTAGCAGAGGCATAATCTTTCTCCAAAAATAATGATGTTGCCACGGTAGGGGCACGGTTTCCGTGCCCTGATGGTTTCCGTGTCCTGATGGTTTCCGTGTCCTGATGGACAGTGACGTTTTGCGGTCAATGCTGCATTGGGCAGGGAGACCTACG
>NZ_JBQLZL010000119.1:9139-11882 GCF_052168255.1 Almyronema sp.
CCTGATGGACAGTGACGTTTTGCGGTCAATGCTGCATTGGGCAGGGAGACCTACGGGGTTTGTTGGGCAGGGGTTGATTGGTTTTGGACGAGGAAACCTCGTCCCTACGGCGTTTGGCTATCTTCGTTGGCATCTCTTTGGGACTGATTTTCGTTTTGCGGTCAACGCTGCTTTGGGCAGGGGTTGATTGGTTTTGGACGAGGAAACCTCGCCCCTACGGCGTTTGGCTATCTTCGTTGGCATCTCTTTGGGACTGATTTTCTTTGTCTTGCTCCAGGCGATAGAGAAATTCGCAAGTATCGCGAATGAGGTTCAGTTGACGACCTGCTAAACGGGCGCGATCGCCTGCAAAGGCTTTCTCAAAAACGTCAACAACGAAATAACGGGCAAAGTCAAGGACGAGTTGGCGTTCTTTTTCGCGATCGCTGACCACCCAACGGCCTTCAGCAGTCGAGGAATGAACCCGATCCATCAGCTTGAAAACTTCTGCCGCCACAACCGTGACCAAAGCTTCATCATGAAACATGTTGGATTCAACCTTGAGGATGGTATCGGCAGCAATATCAATGGGTTTTAAAACCGCGTTGGCTTTGGCGTTGTAGCGTTTGTTAGCTCGGTAGAACTGACGATAAAGTTCCGTTAGCTTTTTGGGATGATTCAGGGGTGATTCTGGGGTCATGTTCCATTTCTCCTGATCAAAGTTGTAGGTAGCATAGGGATCAAAACAGGGATAGAAGTGGTGAGCGTAGAGCTTGATTTTGGCCAAACTAGGAGCATCGGCCTTTTGACCTCTGCTCCACTTGGATAAATAAGAAAAGACATATAGCGAACTGGTTTCGATATCTTTAGCTAGTTCTGTAAAACGCCCCCAGTTAGCGTCATAGCCGCCTTTACCCTGCTTGGCGTTGACATCCATGTGAATGGCATAGGCAGCCGTTAGTATGTTCAAGGGAGCCGGACGTTGGAGGCCGCTTTCATCCGTCCAGCCTTCAAGGATGAAGTCGAGCCGGAATCGGTCTCGGCCAACCAACGTGCGGAAAGCATGGGGAGCACTATCGAGAAACACGCTTTCCTCAAATTCCGCCCCATCGGTGAATGGGGGAATCGGTGACTCAGACACGACGGTTTTGACATCGAGGATCATCGGAAATGCGAAAGCCAACCAGCTTGGCATCACCCAGGATTCGGTGTCGGTGCTGTCGCGCCCTGGAGGCAAAGCCATGAAGTAAAAAGTCAGCGGTTTGTCTTCGGGGTAGGAGAGTTTGAAGGTTCTGTCTCGTTTGAAATTCGGGTCATCATCAGGCAACTGCTTGCGCTGGGCCAAGTCTTCATCCATCAAGAAAGCATCCACGGTTTGGTACTTTTCGCGGCTGAAGTTAGCCTCTAGCTGCTTACTGATGAAGTGATTGCGAATGCTAGTGTCAAAGCGGGTTTGGGCGATGTTGCTGTAGGCGCGATGCAAAAACGAGTTAGTTTCTGGAGTGAAGTAGTAGGTTGGGTAGAAGTAGAGATAGCGGTATTTGCCGTCCTCAAAGCGTTTGCCCACGGCCTGGGTCTGATTCATCAAAATTTGCCGCAGCATCATCTCAATGCCCGCAATGCTGGAGATGTTGCGTTTGGCATTAGAGCCGCCTAGGTGTTGCTTGTTGGTATAGACCTGAGGGGTAAACAGTACCGCCGATTCCATCTGTTCGTTAACCGAGTAGGGCGAGTGGGAGATGGAACAAATCATTTGCCGTCCTCGTCCAGGCTTTTTAGCCGCGTTGTAGTAAGCCAGTTCTTTCAAAAAAACGTCTACCTGTTCTGCTGTTGAAGTTTTCTGGGCTTGACCTGGCAGCATCACCACTTTGCTGACCCATTCCCGCACGTCATCCCAACCATCGGCGACGGGGTACTGAGAGATCACGGGTTGTGTGAGCTGTGTGACATAGGCAATAACGTTGCTACAGGTTTCACGCAGATCTTCAATGCCGGGATTCTTTTCTAAAAACCTTGCTGCTAAAAAGTACCACTCATAGGGCACTCCACCAGTATTACCTTTGAGTTTCAGCTCCTTCAGCTTTTCGTTGATACGCTGAATTTCCCGAATCTGAGGTGAAAACTCGGAGAGTTGCCAAAACTCAGCTACTTTATGAATGATGTTTTCGGGCAGCATTTCAGGCTTGAGTTCCGGGAGTTTCGGCAAGTCTTTTTGCTTCTTCCTCTCTTTGGTTCGTTCCTTAATGACAGTTTCTAGCTGGTTAACCCGCTCTCCCCAGATTTTGCGGTTCATCAAGTCACCGAATTCAGCTAGCTGATCGATGCGGATGTCGTCATTGAATGAGAAATCGTAATCGGCTGAGAGGACACCGCGCTGCTGAAAGGCCATTAAGTTTTCGCTGCGCTTAGTAGCTACCGAACCTTTATTGGGGTTCAAAATCCGCAGCGTGGCATCAAGAGCCACCTGCATCAAACCTGGATCGTCAAAAAACAGGTTGTAATAGTCGGCATATTTCATGCCTTTGCCATCGCGGCCAAAACCCGTCTGGCGTAAGCTCAACTGTCCGGCACACAATGCTTGGATGCTTTCTATAACTCGGTTAGGTAAGCTATCTGAAAAAATTTGCGGGGCATCACGACTAGCTAAATAAATGGCTCCCGTCGGTAGGTAGAGCAGAGTTGTATAATGGGGATTCTCGGGGTCAATATTTAAGCTTTCATAGGCATCCATCAGGGCATTGTTGACCACATTGGTCAGTACCCC
>NZ_JBQLZL010000119.1:11982-13599 GCF_052168255.1 Almyronema sp.
GTGAGTATTGAGCGATTGGTCAGCCGCATTGTCCCGACGAATCGGGTCTTTGCCTGTGGCAACGCGCCGAGGATTGACCACTCGATCCAGGTACTCAGCGAAGAACTTGCCCCCCTTGGCAGTGACACCCACGGTGTACTTCAGCAAATTGGGCAATACTATTTCCGCAAAATCCTGCATGACCACATCGCCAGGATTTTGGTGTTGAATGGCTTCTCGCAAAAGCTTGAGAGTCAGGAGTTCTCGGGCTACTGGCTCTACCGTTCTGTCACTTTCCTCATCTAACCCAAAGTCGCCTTCGAGCCAAGAGTCATCGAGTTCTTCAAATACGGAATCTTCGTTTTGGGTGTCTAGCAATGACAGTTGCTCTGGATCGCCAGACTGATTAGGACGCTCCATGACGGATCTCCTGTAGGTCAAAAACTTTTGTGTGGTGGCTGACTGCGGTTGCTAACCCAGCAGTTGTTCAACCGCAAATTGAATGTCGGTAAATGCCTGAAATGCGATCGCCTGCCCTCGGCGAAAGGCTTGCAACTGCTGGTAGCCTGCTTCACTGGGTTCTCGATAGATCTGCACCGCCTCAGCATTGAGATCCACAATCCACACTTCAGCAATGTTGTCTTTGGCATAAAGCGGAACTTTCACCGTGCGGTCAAATTCAACCGTGGTGTCAAACACTTCAATCAGGGCAAAGACATCGCTGGGCTGCGGATGGCCGTTGGCATAAAAGTCAGACCGTCGCTGCAGAATGGCAAAATCTGGTTGGGGTTCTGATCGAGTGCTCAACTGAATCGGGTTTTGCACCCGCACGATCGCCTTGCCCCTTAACCCCCTGACCAGCAATTCATTCAGGCGATCCACGCAGGCAGCATGTTGCATGCCAATGGGCGACATCTCGATAATTTCTCCCTGAAGTAGCTCAACGCGATCGCGATCGCTCAGAATGCCGGACTCGATCATCTGGTGGTACTGTCCCACCGTGAATTTCTTGCGCAGAATTTGGACGGTCATATTCAGATCCACTCGCTTTGCATCAATAGTTAATAGAAAATGTCACCACTTAGATGGATTTTGGGGATGAAGCTGGTCATGTTGCCATTTCTGAGGATTTTGCTCAATATATGTGCGTAATCGAGCAAGAGATGCTTCACTGCGGATAATGTGTTCGTAATAATTGCGCTGCCAAAACTTAGCTCCCGTCAAATCTCTCACTACGTTAATTAGCTTGGTTGATTGATATTTGAAATAAGCAACAATTTGTCCTAATGTCGGCTTCTTAGAATTTTGCTTTGGCGATAAATCCTGGAATTCTTGTTGAATGAAAAAACCCTCTTTGGCAATCACAATAATGCCGTGGAAATGATTGGGCATAATCACTGCTGCATCTAGGGTTACTGATGGAAAGTGATGCGGAATTTGGTGCCAAACCTGTTCGACAATGACTCCATATTGGCTTAAAGCAATTGAGGCATCTACAATCTCACCAAGCAGACACTCCCTCCCTTGGGTGCAAATCGTGACAAAATAAGCACCCGCTTGGCTATAGTCATAGCCTTTCAATCGGATCGATCGCCGATGATGAATTGCAGGGTCATATTTCATCGCCGTAGGGGCGAG
>NZ_JBQLZL010000120.1:0-61601 GCF_052168255.1 Almyronema sp.
ATCCCCCCTAGCCCCCCTTAAAAAGGAAATCGACTCGGAAGTCCCCCTTTTTCAAGCGGATTGAGATCGATCCCCCCTACTATCTTTGAAAAGAAAATCGGCTCGGAAGTCCCCCTTAAAAAGGGGATTTAGGGGGATCTCAACCGTTTTGCTACGCCGCCGATATCTTTTCAAATATCCTCTCAATTAATGCCGCGCATAGGCTGCATTTCCCTGCTTCAGCGCTTCATAATGCCATTCGTAAAGAATCTCTAGCTGACTGCCGTACTCCTGTAGCAGCGCCACCTGACGCCGATACAGACCGCGAAACAGGTTAGCAAACAACAGCGTCAGAATCGCCACCCCCAAGCCTGCTGCCGTCGATACCAGCGCCTCGCTGATACCGCCAGTCACTAGCGCGGCATTTTCCCCAATCTCCCCAATCTGAATCGCCGCAAACGAGCGAATTAAACCCAAAATTGTCCCCAGCAGCCCCAGCAGCGGCGACACGGCGATAATGCTTTGAAACACCGTGTTGAAGCGCTTCAGCAGCGGCAGTTCTGCCTGGGTTGCGCTCTCTAGGGCGAGGCGAAACTGGTTAGGGGAGGCTCCTTCAAGCTCTAGAGCTTCTAGAAAGATGCGGGCGAGGGGTAAGTCGAGATTTTGCTTTAGCTTGGCGAAGACATCGATAGGTGCATGGCGATAGGTTTGCAGAATGTCTTTGACAACCCGGCGCTGTCGTCGGTTGACCCGCAACCAGAAGATAGAACGCTCAACGATGAGGGCGATCGCGGCGATAGAAAACAGCAGCAGCGGCACCATGACAATACCGCCAGCGACGAAGAGTTCACTTAGAGACATGTTTAGCGACTTGTACGTACAGAGAAGCCAGATTTACTAGACTGTGGCTCTCAATAATTGATGAATGGCAGCGTAAATCTAAATGAGAATTAATGTCAAGTATTTGCAACGACGAATTTACGGTTCTTAAGACTAACGAGGCGGCGATCGCAGGTGTTCTAAGCGTTTCAGTCTCTATAATGGATTGATTTAACCGAAATAGGCTGCTGAGGAAGATTGTTTTGATTGACGAGCTGCTTTATAGTTTAGGCAAGGATTATTTAATGCGAAATCAACTCATTAAAAATAGTATTTGTTCGCATCAGTCATAATTTTGTTTTTGAACTGAGTAAGTTGGAACTATGGGTCTTTCACAAGCCTGTCTTGAACAACACGACAAGGAAAATGCCCTGACGCGGCGGTGCCTCTCGTGGGGACTGCTGAGTGCTGTGGGTGTGCATGCAGGCTTCGTGCCGATGTTGCTCTTGATGCCAACGCCCCTAGCTGCAACGAAGACTCCCAACCGCATTGAGCTGGTCGTGACACCGCCGGAACCAGACCCAGCCGTTGTAGAACCAGAAACTGAGCTAGCCGAGGAAGTGAGTGCAGCCGCGCCTAGTCAACCCGCTGCTAGCCAGCCAGCGGCTGCACCTGCCCTTCAACCGGTTGCAGCCCTCCCCCCCCCAGCAGCCCCTTTGCCAGCCCAGCCGGAATCCGCCCCTGAAATTGTCGAGGCCGACGAAGATCAGCCAGACCTTGAAGATGAGGCGGTTCTACCGGAAACGTCTGAGGAAACTGAAGATGCTGTAGAAACTGAGCCAGATGGGCGCTTAGCAAAGACTGAGATATCTGAAAGTGAAGCTGAACCAGAAACCAATATTGATGACATTCGCAGCTCACTCAGTCGGCTTTTTTCCCAAGATGAAATCACCCGTGACTCGGCGGACAGTGGTACCGATGCCGCAATCGCTGCCGATACGGCTGCATCAGGCGGTGAGACAGCGGGCACCGCTGAAACTGATTCTGACGGCAGGGAAACAGCGCGGGCGACTGGCTCTCGTTCAGGCAGCAATGATGCCGAGGCTTCCGGCTCCGATGGCAGGGGGCGTAGAGGCGCGGCTCGTACGGTTAGTTGTCGTCGCTGCGATCGCCCAGATTATCCTGAATCAGCCCTAAACGACGGTGTAGAAGGCAATCCTCAAATAGAAGCCCGCTACGACGCTAACGGCAACGTTGTGAGCGTAACGCTAGTTCGCTCCAGCGGCAATGCCGAGCTTGACCGGGCTGCCCTAGAAGCCGCTCAAGGCTATGAGTTTGACACCGGAGGGCAGCAAGGTAGCATCCCGATTGAAATCGATTTTGCGGTTGAAGGCTCTCGCCGTTACCGAGAAACGCAGCGTCGCGGTGAGCGTCGTTCAGTAGAGGTTGCTTCCCCCGAACCACCCGCCGCCAGTTCGTCCCCCGCACCGACAGCCCGTAACCGTCCGGCTGAAGAAGCTGAGACAGATGCGTCTGAATCTCAGCCATCTACACCCGCAGAACCCGATATTGAGAGCCAAGCAGGGACTCAACCTGCTTCAGCCTCAGAAACAGAGTCCTCGGCGGTTACTAATACGGCAGAAGATGCGATCGCGCCAACATCAGGCAGTTCGGCAGCCGATGCAGCTGAGCCGACGACGGCTGAATCGTCGCCCCCGCCGGCACCGCCTGCTAATGAACCCGCCTCGCCGCCCCCGGCCAATTCGGCTCCTGAGCCGCCGCCCCCGGCAGCGCCCCCGCCGATCTCTGAACCCGCGCCCCCTCCGGCAGCACCCCCGTCCCCACCACCAGCAGCAGGTGAGGCAACTGCTGAATGAGTTGGGCTGGCTCGGCCTATTGCCACTAAAAGCCGATAGTTGATATCAATTCTCGATTTTGGATTTTCGATTTTGAATTGAACAGTCTTGGCTCTGCATCCGTTTCGTCAGTCTCATCTGCACCTTTCTTTTGCAGAATTGGTATGAGCCGTTGAGCAGTGTTGCCAATCTACCCAGCCCCTTGATCGGGTAGATTGGCCTCAACCTGGCGTAGGGGTTGCGTTCTAAATCCTACTATTGCAACCAGCAGCGTGGCTAAACCTGCCATCCCATGGAGCAAAGACATACCCGCGCCAGCATCGGTGCCCAAGAGAGAACCAAAAATAGGAGACAGCGCTCCGTTGGGCTGCATGGCAGGCTCAAAAACCGTATCCGCTAACGGCCCAGCAATCAGCGCCGTAAAAGCACTAATTGTGATGCCGATTAAATGATCGGCAGCAAAAACCCTCCCCTGCAAGCTGGGCGGTATTTTGGCATACCAGATGGCGTTGCTAGAGCTAAGCAGAATCGGCACATTGATGAATGTATAAACGCGAGCAGGAATCCAAACCAGGGGTATTGAACCCAGGCCGACCGCTATCTTGCCAATGCCGACCCCCGTAAAGCCAAGCAGCATACCGCGAATTCGCGGCTGAAAGCCGTTCCAAAGGCTCATCAGCCCTCCGCCCATTAGTCCGCCCGCCCCTGCCGCCATGGAAACGCCCCCCAAGATCAACGCACTGCCATCGGTGCGAGCCAAAATCATGGGTTTAAACACATATTCGCCAAGCTGATGAAAGAACCAAAAGCAGGAAAAGGTTAGCGTCAGGAGTCGCAGGTTGGAATTTTGCCAGATATACCGTAGTCCAAACGTCAGCTTATGCCAAAGCGACGCGGCGTTTGCTGCATCTGCTGTGTCAGAATCGGGCTGAACGGGCTGAGGAATCTGAACAACGCCTAGGGTAGCGATCGCCACTAGGGCGGTCAGAACGTCGATACCAATAATACCGCTCAGCCCTATCAGCGGGTATAAAATACCCGCCAATCCTGGTGCAAGAATGGTGGCACTGTAATTCACAATCGTTCGCATAGCTCCGGCTCTGGCAAGGTGCTGCTTGGGCAACAGCAGCGCAATTGAAGCAGAATAGGCCAAATTTTGGATTTGAGAAAAGCAAGTTTGTACGGCCACAATAATGTACAAATGCCAGATTTCTAGCCAATGAGTCACATACAAACCCGCTACAAAAATAGTGCTGAGTAGGGCACCGATATCGCCGAAAATCATCAGCCGCTGGCGATTAAACCGATCGACGAGGATGCCCGTTGCCAAAATGACAAACATCAGCGCTAGTTCTGAGAAAAAGCCGAATAGGGTCAAAGTGGTGGCCGATTCGGTGCGCTCCCAAATCCACAAGATGAAGGCAAAAACCGTCATGGCGCTGCCAATCGTCGAAATCATCTGGCCGAACCAGATGAACGTAAACGTTTTCATAGAAGTTGCCAAATCATTTCAACCGATTGCCAGCAGAAGGCTAGGACGGTGGCTCGTTGAGCAGATACTGAAATAAATCATTCAGCACTGCGTGAGCGGCTAAAATGTCTAGTCCGCTCCACTCCCAAAGATTGACGCGATAAATTTGATCTTGCTGCACCACCTGGAGCGTCTGCCAAAGGGGCTTTTGCATCAGCGCTTCCTGATCGAGATCTAGATCGTTACCACTTTTAGGAATAAAAAGAACGTCGCCATCAATGCTGTCAATTCGCTCTGGCGAAAAGACCAGTCTGCCATTGGCGGGTGCAATCACATCTTGAGCCGGGGGACGATGCAGGCCAACATCTTCTAAAATGCTGCCTGGAAATGAATTTTTGGCTTCTGAGTAAAGGCTACCGCCCAACGCATAGGCAATGGAAACTTCCTGTTGCAGTCCCTGTTCGCCCAGCCGTTGCCGCAGCTGATCGACGCGGCGAGAATAGTCCTGTAGTAATTGTTCCGCTGCTGGTGTTTGATCAAAGACCGCAGCGACCTCTAGGACAAGTTGCTGCCAGTCACTGCGATCGCTTAGCTCAAACAACACCGTCGGCGCAATTGCTGACAGTTGGGGATAAATTGACTGATGCTGCTTTTCTAAGCCCAAAATCAAATCGGGATGAATCTGGGCTATCTTTTCTAAGCTGGGCTGATCGTCACTCCCCACCCATTCAATTCCGTCTACTTCATTCTGGAGATAGGGTTGCACATTAATGCCAGCAAACGCCTCGTAGGTTGCCGTGCCCACAGGCTTGATGCCTAATGCCACTAGATTAGCCAAAGCGGGTAGCGTCAGAGTGACCACACGCTTAGGAGATAGGGGCACACAGCTTTCTCCCATAGCATGTTGCACCGGACGGCAGTTTACGGCTGTCGAAGCAACCTCAACCTCAGAAGCGGCGTCGGGATTGCAAGCTGCAATCACAAAAACTGCCAGGATAGAGAAGAGGACATAAGGGAGATGCCTCAGCCCCGGTGGTTGCCAACCTAAAAGCCGCTGGCTGACCCGACGCCCTAACGTCACAAGGCTGCGTCTTAGAATTGCCATGATACAGTGCCCAATACGGTCAAAGGTTCGCCAGCGACGATTTCTAGGTCGTTGCCGCTGCGGGAGGCTTCAAAGTAGTCAATATCGAACAGGTTTTGAAAGTTGAGCTGAAATCGCACCTGATCGCGCTGGTAGTAAACCATCGCGTCACTGCGAACATAAGCAGGCAGTTCAAAGGTGTTATTGAGATTGCCTTCGCGATCGCCGACAAAAAACAGCCCTAGGCCAAATCCTAACCCTTGCAGATCTCCCTGCTGAAGCTCGTATACGCTCCACAAGCTAGCTGAATGTCGGGGCACATTGAACAACTGGCTACCCTCGTCAAATACCTCATCTTCAGTAATTTCTGCGTCAGTGAACGTATAGCTGGCAATAAGGCTCCATCCAGGCAAAACTTCGCCCTGTAGATCTAGCTCAATGCCGCGACTGCGCTGTTCTCCCGTTTGAATTTGAAATAAGGAATTGCTGGGATCTGCGGTCAGCACGTTATTCCGGGTTAAGTCGAAGAAGGCTAAAGTGGCGAATACCTGGTCATTTAAAAGATTCGCCTTCACCCCCACCTCGTATTGAGTCCCTCGCTCTGGCTCAAAGGTTTCTCCGGTTGCGGTTTGTCCTGCTTGGGGTGTGAATGAGCGGGCATAGCTAGCATAAAGCGAAACATCTTCGCTGGGCTGATACACCAAGCCCAAGCGAGGGCTAAAGGCTTCGTCTTGCTGAAATTCGTCTGTACCCGCCAGCCTGTCGCTGACCTCACTACCCGCAATATCAAAGCGTCCGCCCAAAACCAAAATTAGGTTGTCGTTGAAGGCAATTTGATCTTGCACGTATAGCCCTAAGGCATCAGTGCGGGTAAAGAGATCTTGTCTCAGCACCTCAGGGCCAATAAAACTGGGCACATAGACGGGATCAAAAATGTCAATTGGGGCAATGAGGTTAGCAACAAAGCGATCGGTCACCGTCTCTCTAGACAGTTCAGCCCCTAGCAACAGCGTATGATCGATAGATCCGGTGCTGAATTGGCCAGTGACGCTGTTATTGAGCGTATAGCTATCTCGATCGGTATCGACATCAACCAAAGCCCGTAGCAAGGTTCGCTGATCTAAGCTGGGACACAAAAAGACGAGAGAACCGACATCGGGACACAGACCTAGCGGGAAAACAACTGTGTTGGTTAATTCTCGAAAGAAGCTGCCATTAAACTCGTTGCGAATTGACCAATTGTCGCTCAGGTCGTGCTCCAACCGATAGCCAATACGGCTGACTTGCTCTTCCACTTCGACTAAATCCGGTTCACCGAGGTTGACATCTAAATCAATTTCGCCGTTGGGATTGTCAATAACGGTGCCGACGGCGGGCAAGGCCGGGGCATCTGCTGATGTATTGTTTCTTAAATAGCTGGCTTCGAGGGTAAAGGTTGTGTCGTCGTCAATTTGCCAGGACAGCACCGGGGCAATGAAAGGTCGCGAGTCTACCTCTTCAAAATCAACGAAGCTACCCCCAAACTCAATGGCCGCATTTAGCCGATAGAGGAGGGTTTGGCTGGCGTTGAGAGGCCCGGATAAATCAATGGCCGAACGATGTAGGCCAAAGCTATTTAACTGATATTCCTGTTCGTAGAACGGTTCGCGTAGGGGCTGCTCTGTGACGACGTTAATCGTACCGCCGAGATCGCCGAGGCCGTATAGAACAGAGGCAGGGCCTTTGAGGACTTCTACTCGATCCACATTGCTCAGATCTACGCCTAAATCTCCAAACGTGGTATCGCTGAGGCCATTGATCAAAAAGTTGTCGCTGTTGAAGCCGCGAATAATGACGGCGGTAACAGGCGATCGCGCCGATGCAAAAGAGGGCTGCACACCGCTAACGTTACGTAGCGCATCATTGAGTGTGATTGCTGCCTGGTCGTCGATGACGGCCTCTGGCACAACCTGGATAGATTGGGGAACTTCTAGAAGGGGGGTATCGGTTCGAGTACCCACTGCGGCATCGGTGACGCTGTAGTCTTCCCGTTCGCCTGTAACGGTGATTTGAATCGCCGCTTCAGGTGCATCGGCACTGGGTACGCCAGGGGTGAGGGCGATCGCCAGTCTTTGAGCACCTACAGTTACATTGGCTGCTGGCGGGGCTTCTGTGCCTGTAACGGCAACTCGGATCCCGGTTGGGGTTGAGGTTACAGCGATAAAAGCAATCCCTGGGGCTGGCGCGGCTGCCTGAAACTGATCTTGATCTGGCAAAGCCAAAACCGCATTGGGAATATCAGCAATTAAGGCATTTGCAATCGTCGTCAAATTTGGGGCCAAGAGCGAGGCTGTCGCCGTTTCTAAAATTAGTTCAATGCCCGTTTCGCTCTGGTTTAGCCGCACAGCCGTCACCAGCACCGCAGATTGATCGCTCTGGGCTACCTGGACTTCACCTAAATCATTGATCTGAGCGAGATTGGGGTGCGAAGCGACCTGAGGACGAGTATTTGCCTCAACGGAGTCAGACTGGGGAGTCTCTTGGGCTAAAGCAGGGGGGACAGCAACGCTAGCGGCGGCGGCTGTCAGCCAAACTGACCAGAACATCAAAGAACGCTTCAAAACTTCTCCTCACAAAACACTAGAACACACCGGGATAGACCTGTCTCACTAACGCCGGGGGCGAGTGAGCTAAAACTCAGGTTACTACAGTTGCTAAAATTTCTCATTAAAAACGAGAAATATGCCAATAAGCAGGCAGCTAATAACAATATTTTTTAACAATTTTAGGGCGAAATTTTGTTGAAAAACTCGGCTTAAAAGGCTCTGTAGCTACTCAAAAGCTCTGATCAACGCCGTTAGACGGTCTGAGCCTGAGTGCAAATCTAGAAAAATTTTGATCTCTATTGCAATCTATTCTTATTACTGATAGCCTAACCCTTGAACTAACTTTGATGAACTTTATTCGCAACTAGCAAGTTCAACCCTGTCCCGGCGAGGGTTTTGAGTTGCTGGGCTAAGTCATCTCAGGGACAGACGTTTTAGGTTTGAGGATTGAGTGTGTACTTGCAAAATTCAAGTCTCCCGCATCTGCCAGAGACTCTGTCAGACAGTACGATAGGCGGCTGGGTGCGATCGCGCTCAGCGCAATCACCCGAAAGCATTGCGTTTACCTTTTTGGCCGATGGCGAACAGGAAACTGATCAGCTGACTTACAGCGTCCTCGATCAGCGCAGTCGAGCGATCGCGGCGCAGTTGCAAAGTCAGTTCCCGCTGGGAACGAGAGCCTTATTGCTCTATCCGCCAGGACTAGACTTTATTACCGCTTTTCTGGGTTGTCTCTATGCCGGGATGGTCGCTGTCCCCGCTTATCCACCCAAATCTAAGCGTCAGCAGAAGATGGCGCGTTTGCGGTCGATTGCGGTGGATTCGCAAGCGGCGATCGCCCTGACAACGACAGCCGAGTTGAGCGATATTCAGGCTGGTTTGCCAGCGGCTGGTTTAACGGAGCTGACCTATATTGATACCCCGGCGATCGCGGCTCAGGTAGCTGCTGACTGGCGGGCTCCCGACTTAACTGCCGATACACTCGCCTTTTTGCAATACACCTCTGGCTCAACTGGTCAGCCCAAGGGCGTGATGATTAGCCACGGCAACATCATGCACAACCTGCAATATATCCACCAGGTTTCTGAACTAACTGCCGATAGCGTCTCTGTCTCCTGGCTGCCCAGCTTTCACGATATGGGTCTGATTGACGGCATTCTTCAGCCCCTCTACAGCGGCTATCGGGGGGTTTTAATGCCTTCAGTGGCTTTCATTCAGCAGCCCATTCGCTGGCTACAGGCGATTTCTAACTATCGCGCCACCCACGCTGGTGGCCCTAACTTTGGCTATGACCTCTGCGTCCACAAAACGACGCCGGAACAGCGGGTTGCGTTGGACTTAAGCTGCTGGTCACAGGCTTATGTCGGGGCGGAGCCGATTCGTCAACAGACGCTCACCGCCTTTGTGCAAACGTTCCACCCTTACGGTTTTCAATCCCGATTTTTCTATCCCTGTTACGGCATGGCGGAATCGACCTTGATGATTGCGGGGGGGGCGGTGAGCCAGGAGCCTACCTACTGCGCCGTTGAGGCCGAGGCTTTAGAGCAACATCAAGTGGTTGAAGTTGCGGCCTTAGATCGCTCAAGTCGAGATCTGGTGGGATGCGGTCAGGCGCAGCTAGAAACACAAATTGCGATCGTCCATGCCGATACCCAAACACGGTGCCAGCCGCATCAGGTGGGCGAGGTGTGGGTGGCTAGCCCCAGTATTGCCCAGGGCTATTGGAATCGCCCTACTGAAACCGCCGCCACGTTTGGGGCTTACATTGCACCCGATCGCGAAGGGCCTTTCTTACGCACAGGCGATTTAGGCTTCATCCGGGCAGGAGAGCTGTTTATCACTGGCCGGATCAAAGACCTGATCATTGTCCGCGGACGCAACCACTATCCCCAAGATTTAGAACTCACCGCCGAACAGAGCCATCCGGTGCTGCGACCGGGCTGCAACGCGGCGTTTACAGTTGAGGTGGCCGGAGAAGAACGGGTCGTCATTTTGCAGGAGGTCGAGCGCACTCATCTGCGCCACCTCGATGCTGATGCCGTTATCAGCCAGATGCGTCAAGCGATCGCGCGTGAGCATGATCTAGAAGTTTATGCCATTGCCCTGCTCAAGCCTGCCAGCATTCTTAAAACCTCAAGCGGCAAAATTCAGCGCCGCGCCTGTCGTAGCCGCTATCTTGCCGGAGCGTTAGCCATCGTCGCTAGTCAGACGCTAGCCGCTACTGACTGGCAAGCCCGCCCGCCGCTGGCAACTGCCTTTGTAGCGCCTAGAAATCAAACTGAGCAAACCCTGGCCGCACTTTGGCAAGACTTACTCAAGCTGGAGCGCGTTGGCGTGCAGGACAGCTTTTTTGAGCTAGGGGGAGACTCTCTGCTGGCGGCTCAGCTCAGTCAGGTTCTCAGCACTCACTTTCAGCGAGATTTTTCGGCGATCGATCCGTTTGAATATCCCACGATTGAAGCCCTAGCCCGATACCTAGACGCCGCCCCCAACCCATCTGTAAAGCTGGCGCAAATTCGCAACCGAGCGCGGCAGCAACAAGGCGCGATCGCGGCTGAAAAACGCGCCGCCCTCCAGAGAAGGCAAAACCGTCATGGTTAATTTAGAAATGTCAAATATGAATCAGGCTGCGACAGCGATCGCGGTCATTGGCCTAGCAGGTCGATTTCCTGGCGCAGATACCGTTACCCAGTTTTGGCAGCATCTCTGTCAGGGAAAAGAGACCATTACCCGCTTTTCTGAGGCAGAGCTACGGGCGGCTGGCATTGACGCCACTCTGCTAGCCCGCCCCAACTACGTCAAAGCGGGCGCTGTCCTCTCAGACGTTGAAACCTTTGACGCGGCCTTCTTTGGCTTTAGCCCCAGAGAAGCAGAACTCATGGATCCGCAGCATCGTCTGCTATTGGAATGTGCTTGGACGGCCTTAGAAGATGCTGGCTATCCGCCCCCGGCGCTGACAGCGCTCACAGGCGTCTTCGTTGGCTCTAACCTGAGCCACTATTTGCTAAAGCATTTGGCCTCTGATCGAGAGCTGTTGCAGTCTCAGACCTTAGAAACCCTAATTGGTAACGATAAAGATTATCTCGCTACTCGAATCTCTTATCTGCTAAATCTTAAAGGCCCCAGCCTCAGCGTAGGTACCGCTTGCTCAACCTCTCTGGTGGCGGTGCATCTGGCCTGCCGCAGTCTGCTCGGCTATCAGTGCGATATGGCGATCGCTGGCGGTATTTCGTTGCAGAGTCTGCAACCTGAGGGTTATCTGCATCAGCCCGGTAGTATTGCCTCACCGGACGGACATTGCCGCGCCTTTGATGCTCAGGCTGAAGGCACGGTGTTTGGCAGCGGTCTGGGACTGGTGGTATTGAAGCGGCTGGCGGCAGCCGTGAGCGATGGTGATCATATTTATGGCGTCATCCGAGGGTCTGCCATTAATAACGACGGCGCTGAAAAAGTAGCCTACACCGCGCCCAGCGTAGAAGGTCAGGCAGATGTGGTTGCTGAAGCCCTGGCGATCGCCGAGGTTGACTCCAGCAGTATTAGCTATATTGAGGCGCACGGTACGGGGACAGCGCTGGGCGATCCGATTGAAATTAAGGCTTTAAACCGCGTCTTTCAGCCCCGCACTGCCCAGACTCAGCGCTGCGCCATTGGCTCAGTTAAAACCAATGTTGGTCATCTGAACGCGGCGGCTGGCGTCACCGGATTGATCAAAACGCTGCTGGCGCTAAAACACCAGCAACTTCCGCCCAGCCTGCACTTTCAGCAGCCCAATCCCCATATTGACTTTGCCAATAGTCCCTTTTATGTCAATACCCAACTGACAGACTGGCAAGCCAATGGCACGCCTCGTCGAGCTGGCGTCAGTTCTTTTGGGATTGGCGGAACCAACGCCCACGTCGTTTTAGAAGAAGCCCCCCCTAGCAAATCAGCCCAGCCGTCTCGCCGCTGGCAACTGCTGCTGCTGTCTGCCAAGACCGAGACAGCTTTAGAGACAGCCACGGCTAATTTAGCCACGCATTTGCAGCAGGCATCGTCCCTCAACCTGGCAGATACGGCCTACACCCTACAGGTGGGTCGTGCCGCCTTGGCCTATCGGCGGCTGGTCGTCTGTCAGTCTAGCGATCGCTCTGCTGAGGTGGCGTCCGTCCTAAAATCTGGGGATCCGCACCGAGTCTTGACGGGAAAAACCACGGGAGAGCAGCGGGCGATCGCTTTTCTCTTGCCGGGACAGGGGGCGCAGTATCCCGGCATGGCCAAAGAACTGTACACCAGCGAACCCACGTTCCGAGCAGTCGTCGATCAGTGCTGCCAGCTTCTGACACCTCAGTTAGACATAGACTTGCGATCGCTTCTGTTTGCCGACCATTCAGCCCATCACGCTCAACAACTCCATCAAACTCGCTGGACTCAACCCGCTCTCTTTGTAATTGAGTATGCCTTGGCGCAGCTATGGATGCATTGGGGGGTGCAGCCCAGTGCCTTGCTGGGGCACAGCCTGGGTGAACTGGTGGCGGCGTGTTTAGCAGGCATTTTTACGCTCGAAGCTGCTTTGCAACTGGTGGTGCTACGGGCAGACCTGATGCAGCAGTGTCCTCCGGGAGCCATGCTGTCGGTACCCCTGTCAGCCGCAGCGCTACAGCCCTGGCTGAGTTCAGAAATTACCCTGGCGGTGAGCAATGCCCCGTCCTTGTCCGTTGTCGCCGGAACAGAAGCCGCGATCGCAGCTCTCGCCGCTGAACTGGCAACCCAGGGGACTGAAACGCATCGGTTGCAAACGTCTCACGGGTTCCATTCTCCTTTGATGGCACCTGCCGTTCGACCGTTTGTGGCAGCCGTCCAGCAGGTAGCGCTGCATCCGCCCCAAATTCCCCTGCTCTCGAATGTGACAGGCACTTGGTTAACCGATAAAGAAGCTACCGATCCGCACTACTGGGGGCAACAGTTACGACAGTCGGTGCAGTTTGCCGCAGGCATCCACAACCTGGTGCAAGACACTAGCCAAATTCTGCTAGAAGTCGGCCCCGGTCGGACGTTGACAACTTTAGCCAAGCAGCAGGCAGCCGCAGCGCAACTTCTGTTCACCTCGCTACGCCATCCGCAGCAAGCGGTATCTGACGGCGAGTATTTGTTGCAGACGTTAGGGCAGCTTTGGTTGGCGGGTGTGGCTATTAACTGGTCGAACTTCTATGAACACGAGCAGCGACAGCGTCTGTCTTTACCCACCTATCCGTTTGAACGGCAGCGCTACTGGATTGAGGCGGGGGCATCGTCGCCGCCGACTGTCCATTCACTCGATCGCAGGTCTGAAGCAGACTGGTTTTATCTACCGTCGTGGCGACGCGCCCCCCGGCTGACGCAGCAGTCTGAGGCGGTAGAGGCTGGCTGTTGGCTGGTGTTTTTGACCTCAGCTTCGTCATTTGTCCAGCCGCTACTGCGGTTATTAGAGCAGGCCGGACAAACGGTGATTCAGGTCACACCCGCTGCCGAATTTACCCAACTGGGCGATCGCCAGTATAGTCTCAATCCTCATCAGCCCGAAGACTATGAAACGCTGTTGCAAACGGTGATGATTCGTCACGCCACGCCGCAGCGGGTTTTGTATGGCTGGAGTTTGAGTTCTCAGGGGGCTGAAGATACCGTTCTTGCCGATGCTTATACGGCTTTTTATGGCCTCATCTCGCTGACCCAGGCGATCGCCAAACACTTAGCCCATGTTTCGTCGCTACAAATCAATGTGCTGACGTCTGGACTGCATGACGTGGTGGGTACCGAATCGGTATCACCAGAGCAGGCGGCGATTTTAGGCGCTTGTAAGGTGATTCCTCAAGAATATCCCCACCTCACCTGTCGCCATCTCGATGGGGACGGCGAGCCATCGGCAGCTACGCTCTCGTCGCTGCTACCGTCGCTGCTGGCAGAGTTGCTGACGCCACCCACCGCCCTGACGGTGGCCTATCGCGGGGCGCACCGCTGGGTACAAACCTTTGAGCCGCTGTCATTACCGTCAACGCCTGAGGCGTCGCGTTTGCGGCGAGGCGGGGTTTATCTGATTGCTGGCGACTTGGTCAACGGACTGGGGTTTGCGATCGCGCAGGCTTTAATTGAAACCTGGCAGGCTCAGGTTGCCTTAGTCGGCCAAAGCGACCTGCCGGAGCGTCACCTGTGGCAGCAATGGCTGACCACCCACGCAGAGACGGATGCGGTCAGCCGTCGGATTGCCCAGATTCAAGCTTTGGAGCAAGGGGGAGGGCAAATTTTGCTGTTGGCAGCCGATCTGACCAATGCCGACCAGATGCAGCGGGCGATCGCTCAAATTGACCAGCAGTTTGGCACCCTGCACGGGGTCATCTATACCCCTGCAATCAATGCCGCCCAAGCGACCCGGTCTATCGCCGAACTCACGCGCGCCAATAGCGCCGCAGAAATAGAGTCCCGCTTGCAGGGATTACAGGTGCTAGAGCAGTCTTTGCAGCACCAGTCACTAGATTTTTATCTGGTGCAGTCTTCCTTAGCCTGTGTGCTGGGTGGGCCAGGACTAGCTGCCTACACCGCCAGCTATAGCTGTCTTGACGCGGCGGTCACTCAGCGCTGTCACACCCGGCCAACTCCCTGGTTTTGTCTCAACCGTCAAGCCTGGTATGCAGAATGGGATGCTGACTTGTCAACGCCTTCTCACCTAACGAGCCGTAAGCTGGCAATGACGCCTGCTGAAGTTTGGGCAGCTATGCAGCGGGTGCTGGCAATGCCAGGGCCAGGACAGGTTGTGGCGTCTACGGCAGCGCTAGAGGCTCGATTAGCGCAGGCGACTCAGCCCAGCGAAAATCCAGATGGGTGGCAGCAGTTGCGATCGCGAACGCACACCCGGCCCACCCTCAGCAATCGCTACGAACCACCTCAAACAGAACTCGAACAGGCGATCGCGGCGGTTTGGCAAGCGCTACTAGGACTTGAGCCAATTGGTCTGTACGACAATTTCTTTGAGCTAGGTGGGCATTCCCTGTTGGCAATTCAGGTGATCTCCCGTCTACGAGAACAGTTTCAGGTGGAACTGCCGCTCAAAAGCATTTTGTTTGAAGCCCCCACCGTAGCCGGATTAGCCAAGGTGATTGCGGCTCAAACAGAAACCGTCGCTGCCGAGCAAATGCAACAGCTCTTGAGCGAAATTGAAAAGCTTTCTCCCGAAGAAGTGCAGGCAAGGCTGACGCCGCCGTCTTCGCTGAGTCAGTCAATCAGGATGACCGATCATGAATGAGTTTGCCAAGCGGATTGCCGCCCTTTCCCCCGAACAGCGAACCTTATTAGCACAGCAGCTACAGCGACGGCACTCGCAGCCAGTCACTCCCCCTCCTCTGCCGCGCCGTCAGGCAGAAGATGGCCTGCCCCTGTCCTTTTCCCAACAGCGGCTGTGGTTTTTAGACCAGTTTCAGGGTCAAAGCCCGGAATACAACATTTCGGCAGCGCTGCGCTGGCAGGGGCCGATCAACCTAGCCGTTTTGGAGCGGGTCTTTAATGAAATGGTCAGGCGGCATGAGGTTTTGCGCACCACCTTTCCTGCGGTTGAGGGACAGCCGATTCAGGCGATCGCGCCGACGTTGAGCCTGCCTTTACGGATTGTAGATCTGCAAAACCTATCAGTTCAGCAGCGAGAACGCGAACTGCAACAGCTCGCCCAACTAGAACTGCGCTGGCCGTTTGATCTCACCCAAGGGCCGCTGATGCGCACCACTCTGTTGACTTGGGGCGATGCTGACGCTTGGCTGCTCGTCACGCTGCACCATATCATCGCCGATGGCTGGTGTCGCGGCATCTTTTTGCAAGAGCTAACGATCTTGTATCAGGCGTTTATCCAAGGACAGCCGTCACCGCTCGCCGCGTTGCCGCTTCAATATGCTGACTTTGCTCACTGGCAGCGGCAGCAGCTTCAGGGAGAAGCGTTAGAACGGCAGCTTGCTTACTGGCGACGGCAGTTGCAAGACAGTCCGGCTCTGCTAGATCTGCCCACCGACCGTCCCCGGCCAGCGGTGCAGACCTTTAGAGGCACTCGCTGTTTTTTTGCCCTCTCACCCGATTTAGTCCAGGCGCTCAAAACGTTGGCTCAGCAGCAGGGCGTCACGCTGTTTATGACGCTGCTGGCAGCTTTTCAGACCCTACTGTATCGCTACACGGGACAAACCGACATTCTCGTAGGCTCACCGATTGCCAACCGTACCCACCCGGCGTTAGAGTCGCTCATTGGCTTTTTCGCCAATACGCTGGTGCTGCGAACAGACCTCTCTGGCGATCCGAGCTTTCTAACGCTGCTACAGCGGGTTCAGACGACTGCCCTAGACGCTTATACGCATCAGGACGTTCCGTTTGAAAAGCTGATTGAAGCCCTACCCGTAGCCCGTAATCTCAGCTATAGCCCCCTGTTTCAGGTGATGTTTGTGCTGCAGGGCGTGCCGCTAGCCTCAACAACCCTGCCCAATCTGACGCTAGAACCCATCAGGGTGGATAGCGGTACCGCTCGCTTCGACCTGATGCTGAACCTATCGCAAACCTCTAGCGGTAGCCTTGAGGGAATTTGTGAATACAACACTGATTTGTTTGATGCCACTACCATTGAGCGGCTTCTAGATCATTTTCAGGTCTTGTTGAACGGCGTTGTCACCCATCCGCAGCAGCGTCTCTCCCAGCTACCGTTGCTATCTGAAGCGGCCAGACATCAGCTATTGGCAGAGTGGAACGCAACTCAGACGGAGGACGCCCCATCCCCCGCCCAAGGCTGTCTGCATCATCAGATTGCGCTACAGGCGGAGAAAACGCCAGCGGCGATCGCCCTTAGTTGGGCCGATCAGCATCTCAGCTATCGAGAACTCAACGCCCGCGCCAATCAGCTCGCTCACCACTTGCAGCAGCTTGGCGTCGCCCCCGGCACCCTAGTTGGCCTCTGTCTAGAGCGCTCTCTAGAGATGGTGATTGGCATGCTGGCTATTCTCAAAGCGGGAGGAGCTTACCTTCCCCTCGACCCCGCTTACCCCACTGAGCGCTTGGCGCTGGTGCTCAACGACGCCCCAGTGTTGCTGCTGCTGACGCAAACTTCGCTGCTGGCTAAGCTACCTGCCCAGACACCCCCCACGTTCTGTCTCGATCGAAACTGGCCCACCCTGGCCACCTACCCTACAGACAATCTCCCGCTGCTAATGACGCCTGAGCAGCTGGCCTACGTTATCTACACCTCCGGCTCGACGGGCAAACCCAAAGGCGTTCAAATTCCGCATCGGGCGGTGGTTAACTTCTTGCAGTCGATGCAGCGCCAGCCGGGACTGGTGCCGCAGGATGTCATGCTAGCTGTGACGACCATTGCCTTTGACATTGCGGGTCTAGAGCTGTTTCTGCCGCTAGTGACGGGCGCTCGCGTGGTGCTGACAGATCGCTTGACGGCAGCCGATGGCTCACTGCTAGCGGCGCTAATTGACCGGACACAGGCGACTGTGATGCAGGCGACACCCGCCACCTGGCAGCTATTGATTGCGGCAGGCTGGTCGGGTAAGCCGGACTTAAAGCTGCTGTGTGGCGGCGAAGCGCTGTCTCATGCTTTAGCGGCGGCGCTGCGGCAGCGGTGTGGGTCATTGTGGAACCTCTATGGGCCGACAGAGACAACTATTTGGTCGGCGCTACACCGGGTTGCTCCAGAGCCGCCAGCCGCCGCCGCGTCCACGGCAATTCCTTTAGGCCGCGCGATCGCCAACACGCAGCTTTATGTACTCGATCGCCATCTCCAGCCAGTACCGATTGGCGTGCCGGGTGAGCTGTATATCGGCGGGGCGGGGCTAGCCCAAGGCTATCTGAATCAGCCTGGACTGACGGCGGAGAAGTTTGTGCCCAATCCGTTTTTGGCAGAATTCAAAATTCAAAATTCAAAATTTACTGCCTCATCCCCTCATCTTGCTATTGACTCATCTACCCTCTATAAAACTGGCGATCGCGTTCGCTATCGGGCTGATGGCACCTTAGACTTTTTGGGGCGCATCGACTACCAGGTGAAGCTGCGCGGCTTCCGGATTGAGCTGGGCGAAATCGAGGCGGCTTTGGATCAGCACCCCAGCGTCCAGAAAAGCGTAGTGGTCGATCGCGACGTCCAGGGCGATCGCCGCTTGGTTGCCTATATCCAGTCTGAGCAGGCAATGGACGCGACCGAGATGCGGTCGTATCTGCGGCAAATCTTGCCAGACTACATGGTGCCAGCGGCTTTTGTCTTGCTAGCGGCGCTGCCTTTGACGCCCAATGGCAAGATCAATCGGCGATCGCTGCCAGAACCCCAGTGGCAACCCCCAACACCGCTGTCAACCCGTCCTCAAACGCCCGTTGAAGCCTGCCTGGTAGAGATTTGGAGCCAGGTGCTGCACCTGAAAACGGTCGGCATTGACGATAATTTCTTTGAGCTAGGGGGTCATTCGCTGCTGGCAACCCAGATCATGGCTCAGGTAGAGCGTCATTTTCAAATAGCCTTACCGCTGCGCCAACTCTTTGAAACGCCTACCATTGCCGCTTTTGCGATCGCGCTTGAAACTACCCGACAAGAGAGGGCACCCCAGGTCGTTGCCGCCATTGCGCCCGTTGAACGGACGCAGCCGCTGCCGCTGTCCTTTGCCCAGCAGCGTCTCTGGTTTTTGGCTCAGTTGGAACCCGACAGTCCGTTTTATGCCCTGCCAGCGACAATTCGGCTGGCGGGGTCTTTGAACATTCCAGCGCTTTACCACAGCCTGCAGGAAATTGTCCGGCGGCATGAAAGCCTCCGCATGCGTTTTCCCATCCATCAGACTCAACCCGTTGTTGAGATTCGCCCCGATATGGCGCTGCCTCTGCCTGTTATCGACCTGAGCGCTTTGGCGGCAACGGCTCAATCGGCAGCGCTGCAACAGCAGGTTGAGGTCAATGCGCGGCAGCCGTTTGATTTGGCTACTGACTGGCTACTGCGGGTGCGATTACTCAAACTGAGCGATCGCGAACATCGGCTGCTCATTGCCATGCATCACATCGTCACCGATGGCTGGTCGATTGGGGTACTGCGGCAAGAGTTGACGATACTGTATGCAGCCTATTGCCAGCAGCAGCCCGCTCCCCTCCCCCCTCTGCCGATTCAATATGTTGATTTTGCAGCTTGGCAGCGGCAATGGCTCCAGGGAGAGCGTCTGAGCGCTCAGCTAGATTACTGGCAGCAGCAGCTTGCCGATCTCCCTGGGGCGCTGTCTCTACCGACGGACTACCCGCGTCCGCCCATCCAGACTTTCTGCGGTAGCAGCTATGAGTTCACCCTCAGCCGCGACCTCACCGACCGCCTGCAAGCGCTCAGCCAACAGCAGGGCTGCACGCTATTTATGACGCTGCTAGCTGGTTTTGCCCTGCTGCTGAGCCGTTATAGCCACAGCGACGATATCGTGGTGGGTTCACCCATTGCCAATCGCACCCGGCCAGAGTTGGAACCGCTGATAGGTTGCTTTGTTAATACGCTGGTGCTGCGCAGCGATCTCTCCCAAAACCCTACGGTTAAAGACCTGTTAGGGCGGGTGCGAGCGATGGCTTTAGCCGCCTATGCCCATCAAGATCTGCCCTTTGAACAACTGGTGGAAGCGATACAGCCGGAGCGCGATCTCAGCCATACACCGCTGTTTCAGGTCATGTTTGTGCTACAAACACCGCCTCAGCCTTTGCAACTGCCAGAACTCGCGGTGGATCTAGCCGCCAGCGATCGCCCCGTGGCCAAATTTGACCTCACCCTGTCAATGACAGCAACGCCGACAGGATTGACGGCGCACTTAGAATACAGCACCGATCTATTTGCCGCCGCCACGATTGAGCGGCTAGCGGGGCATTTGCAAACCCTCTGGACGGCAATGACGGCTCATCCTGACTGGCCTATTGGGGAACTGCCGTTGCTGACCCCCTCTGAGCGGCAGCAGTGGCTCCAGGGGCATACCGCCCCTACCTCGGTTCCAGACGGTACTGTGATTGACTGGATCGAACGCCAGGTCAACCGCACGCCCAATGCCATTGCGGTAATTGATGGCGACCAGCAGCTCACCTACCGCCAGCTAGATCAGCAGGCCAATCAACTCGCCCATTATTTGCAGCAGCAAGGAATTGGCCCGGAGCGTTTAGTCGGCCTTTGTGTCGAGCGATCGCTGGCGATGGTGGTGGGGGTGCTGGCTGTTCTCAAAGCGGGCGGGGCTTACGTTCCGCTTGATCCAACCTATCCAGAGGCGCGGTTGGCATACATGCTTAAAGATGCGCAAGTGGCGGTACTGCTGACGCAGCAATCTTGCTTAGCCAAGCTGCCGACTTTACCCATTCCTTGCCTCTGTCTGGATACTGACCGCGAGGCGATCGCGCAGCATCCTGCCACCTTCTCTGGCGTCTCCCGCCACCCCGACCAGCTAGCCTATGTCATCTATACCTCAGGCTCCACGGGCAACCCCAAGGGCACCCTGATCACCCAACGGGGCTTAGCCAACTATCTCCATTGGTGCACTCAAGCCTATGCGGTTAAGCAAGGCCAAGGCACGCTTGTACATTCCTCTTTGGCCTTTGATTTAACCATTACCGGATTGTTCTCACCCCTACTGGTGGGACAGTCGGTAGAACTGGTGACGCCAGCCTGGGGTATTGAGGCGCTAGCAATGGCGCTACGGCAGCGATCGCAGCTCAGCTTAGTCAAAATTACGCCCGCTCAGCTTCAGCTTCTCGCCGAACAGCTCGACCCCGCCGAAGCCGCTAACTGCACCAACGCCTTCGTAATTGGGGGTGAAAATTTGCGGCCAGAGCACATTGCCTTTTGGCAGCGCTATGCGCCGACAACGCGGCTGATCAATGAGTATGGGCCGACAGAGACGGTGGTTGGTTGCTGCGTCTATACCGTACCGCCAGATAGCTCCTATTCGGGGCCAATTCCCATTGGTAGAGCGATCGCCAATACCGAACTTTACGTCCTTGATCAGCACTATCAGCTTGTTCCCAGCGGCGTGGTGGGAGAACTCTACATTGGCGGGGCGGGGCTAGCCCGTGGCTATTTGCATCGCCCTGATTTAACGGCGGCGGTTTTCATCCCTCATCCCTTTAGTGCAACACCCGGAGCCAGACTGTATAAAACGGGCGATTTGGCTCGCTATCGCCCAGACGGGACGCTGGAATGTTTGGCGCGTCTAGATCATCAGGTCAAAATTCGCGGCTTCCGGATTGAGCTGGGCGAAGTTGAAACGGCTCTGAACCAGCATCCTCAGGTGCAGCAAGCCGTGGTGCTAGCTGAGGCCGCTTTAGGCAATAGCCAGCAACTGGTTGCCTATGTCGTTTGGGCAAGCGAGACGGGGACACCCGCCGATTTGCGGCGCTGGCTCAAAACCAAGCTGCCAGATTACATGGTACCTGCGGTCTTTGTGGCTTTAGAGCGGTTACCGTTGACGGCTAACGGTAAAGTTGATCGCCGCCAGCTACCGCAACTCACCGAGGCGCAAGCGATCGCCGCAGCGACCACGGCGATCGCCTTTCGTACACCTGTAGAAGAAATCCTGGTAGGGATCTGGCAGGCGGTGCTACAGCAAAAAGCCGTAGGGTTGCAAAACAACTTCTTCGAATTGGGGGGACACTCGCTGCTGGCCACCCAGGTCATTTCCCAAATGCGGCAAGCCTTTCAAATGGAAATCCCGCTGCGTCATCTATTTGAATTTCCGACAGTAGCGGAGCTAGCAGCCAGCGTAGAGAGACTGCAATTAACGGCAACCGCAACCAGCCTGCCGCCGCTAAAGCCACGGGATAAAGCTGAGCCGCTGCCCCTGTCCTTTGCCCAACAGCGTCTTTGGTTTCTAGCCCAGCTCGAACCCGCTAGCCCGTTTTACAACGTCCCAGCCGCCGTACGGCTTCAAGGCGATCTCAATATTTCAGCCCTCCAGCGCAGTTTAGCAACCCTGGTCAATCGGCACGAGGTGCTGCGGACGGCGTTTGCAGCTCAGGCGGGTCAACCCGTCCCCGTGGTATCGGAGACGGTGGCGCTGCCACTACCGCTGATTGATCTCAGTGCCCTACCGATTTCGCAGCAAGATAAAGTCGTCAGCGACTTAGCTCAGGCAGAAGCCCAACAGCCCTTTGCCCTCAACTGTAGTCCCCTCTTGCGAGTCAGGCTGGTGCAAATGCAGCCCCAAGTGCAGGTGCTACTGCTCACGCTGCATCATCTCGTTTCTGATGGCTGGTCAATGGGTGTGTTCATCCAGGAGATGGCCGATCTCTACCAAGCCTTTTGCCAGGAGCAGCCGTCGCCTTTAGCTGAGTTGCCCCTTCAGTATGGAGATTTTGCAACCTGGCAGCGGCAGTATCTCCAGGGCGATCGCCTAGCGTCACAGCTAGCCTACTGGCAACAGCAGCTAGCGGGTGCCCCGCCCGTCTTAGAGTTGCCCTATGATTATCCCCGGCCAGCGGTACAGACGTTTCGGGGCGAGCGGTATACCTTTAGCCTTTCTGCGGCTCAAACCCAGGGGTTAAAACAGTTCAGTCAGCAGCAAAACTGCACCCTATTCATGACGCTGCTGACGGCGTTCCAAATCCTTCTAGCTCGCTACAGCGGCCATGACGACATTGTGGTGGGGTCTCCTATTGCCAATCGCAACCGCGCCGAAATTGAGGGGCTAATTGGCTTTTTTGTCAATACCTTAGTCTTGCGCACTGACCTTTCGGGCCAGCCGACTGTGCAACAAGCGCTGCATCGCGTGCGTGAGGTGGCGCTGGCCGCTTACGCGCATCAAGATTTACCGTTTGAGCGTCTGGTCGAAGCCCTACAGCCAGAACGCAGCCTCAGCCATGCGCCTTTATTTCAGGTCATGTTCATTTGGCAAAATGCGCCCACCGCAGCGCTGGCGCTACCCGGTCTGAGCCTGAGTCTGATAGAGTCGCAAACTCAAGCGGCTAAATTTGATCTGACGCTGTCTCTACGAGAAACCGACGCTGGCATCAGCGGTGCCTTAGACTACAACTGCGACCTGTTTACGGCGGCAACCATTACCCGCTTAGTAGCGCACTGGCAGCAAATTTTAGCGGTAATGGTGGCAGCGCCTAGCCAGCCCATCAGCGCCATTGACCTGCTGACGCCGCAGGAGCATCGGCAGATCCAGGCATGGAACCAGACTGAGGCGGTCTATCCGCCAGTGTGCCTGCCTGATCTGGTGGCGGCTCAGGTTGTGCAGACGCCAGATGCAGTGGCGCTTTGCTATCAGCAGCAGCAACTCACCTACGGCGAACTCAGTCGTCGCGCTCATCGACTTGCCCACCATCTCCGCAGTTTAGGGGTGCAGGCAGGCCAGCGGGTGGGCATTTCTTTAGCGCGATCGCCAGATCTGGTGATTGCCCTGCTGGCCGTTCTCCAGACGGGGGCAGCTTATGTGCCGTTAGATCCGGCCTATCCCCTGGCTCGCCGTCGCTTCATTCTAGAGAATGCAGGTATTGCGGTGCTGGTGACGCAACAGCCCGAAACTGCCACGGCGCTGCCACCCAACATTCAAATTGTGTGCCTAGAGCGCGATCGCTTCGTGATTGAGCAAGCAAGCTCTGAACCGCTGCCCGCTCTAGCCACACCGGAGACTTTAGCCTATGTGCTGTATACCTCTGGCTCAACTGGCAAACCGAAAGGAGTGCAAGTGCCCCATCGAGCTGTGGTCAACTTTCTCCAGTCTATGCAGCGCACACCAGGACTGTCTGCGGTAGATGTGCTGCTATCCGTGACGACGATTGCTTTTGACATTGCCGCTCTAGAGATCTTCTTGCCCTTGATCAGCGGCGCTAAAGTCGTGCTCATCGATCCGGCAGCCACCGCCGATGGTCGGCAGATGGCTACTCAAATTGAGACGGCTCAGGCCACTGTGATGCAAGCCACGCCAGCCACCTGGCAACTGCTGCTGGCGAGTGGCTGGTCGAGCGATCGCCCTTTGAAACTGCTGTGTGGCGGCGAAGCGCTGTCTTATCCCCTGGCAGAGGCTTTGCACCAACGGGGCGAGACGCTATGGAATCTGTATGGCCCTACAGAAGCCACCATTTGGTCAGCGGTTCATCGCGTCAGCCCGCTTCTGACGGCAGAGACACCTTCGGCACAGACGACGGTTTCGGTGGGGCGACCCATCGCCAACACGCAGTTTTATGTGCTCGATCAGCAGCAAAACCCAGTTCCGGTGGGGGTACCGGGAGAACTGCATATTGGTGGCACAGGGCTGGCGTGGGGCTATTTGTATCGCCCTGATCTGACGGCTGAGAAGTTTATTCCCAATCCGTTTCAGACGGCAGATTCTCCACCACAGTTTTCGCGGCTTTACAAAACTGGCGATCGCGTCCGCTATCGATCTGACGGCACGCTGGAATTTCTAGGCCGTTTGGATCATCAAGTGAAGATTCGCGGTTTTCGGATCGAGTTAGGCGAAATTGAGGCTCAATTGCTGCAACAGCCTGCCATTGGCAACGCTGTGGTGGTGACGGATGCAACGACGGATCATCAGACGCTTGTGGCCTACCTGGTACGGCATCCCCAAGCCAAGCTAGAGCGAGAGGAAGTGCGTGAGTTTCTGCGTCAGACCTTACCGGACTATATGGTGCCATCTACCTATGTCCAGCTAGAAGCGCTGCCGCTAACGCCCAACGGCAAAGTCGATCGGCGGGCACTACCAGCACCGCAGCAGCAAACGCGGCTTAGCCCCTGCCAAACCTATCTTGCACCGCGCAACCAGCTAGAGCAGACCATTGCTCAGGTCTGGCAGCAAGTCTTAGCGCTTGAAACCGTCGGCGTTAACGATAACTTTTTCGATTTGGGCGGGCACTCGCTACGACTGGTGCAGGTGCAGAGTCAGCTACAGCACCACCTAGCGGTTGAGTTACCTCTCCTCGACCTGTTTCGCTATCCCACGGTGGCTTCGCTGGCGGCCTTTTTGAGCCGACAGGGTACTGGCGCTGACCAGCCAACTAACCCTCAGACCAAGCGCGATCGCACACAGCAAATCCAGCAAGGCAAAGATCGCCTGCGGCAGTTTCGCCAGCTTAGCCCATTCAAGACTTAGGGCGATTGGGCTATAGCACCCCATCCCCCTTTGCCGACGTAAACCATTCGTTTTTAAGATTAGATGAAGGACTCCACAGCCGTGAATCAGCTCAATGGATTAGAAGTCGCCATCATTGGCATGACCGGGCGATTTCCCGGTGCCCGCAACCTGACAGACTTTTGGCATAACTTGCAGCAGGGAAAAGAATCCATTACTGAGTTCACGACTGCGGAACTGGCGGCGGCAGGCATCGACCCCACGCTGCTAAACCAGCCCAACTATGTCAAAGCCAGAGCCATCCTGGCCGACCCCGATTTATTTGATGCCGCTTTTTTCGACTTCAGCCCTAAAGAAGCCGCCATTACCGATCCTCAGCATCGGATTTTGCTAGAAGCCGCCTGGGAAGTTCTCGAACAAGCGGGTTATGACCCCGAGCAGTACGGCGGTTTAATTGGATTTTACGCTGGCGCTGGGTTCAACAGCTATTTGCTCAATCTAGTGGCCAATGCAGCAGCGCTTCAGTCAGTGGATCGCTTTCAACTGATGCTGGGCAATGACAAGGATTTTGTCAGCACTCGGGTTTCCTACAAGCTGAATCTACAGGGGCCAAGCTATACCGTCCAAACCGCTTGCTCAACCTCATTGGTGGCGGTGCATTTGGCCTGCCGCAGCCTGCTCAGTGGTGAATGCGATTTGGCTCTAGCCGGGGGCATCACCGTCAGCGCTCAGCAAACCATTGGCTATCTGCATCATGAAGGGGGTATTGCCTCCCCCGATGGTCACTGTCGTGCCTTTGATGCCGCTGCTGCTGGAACGGTGTCAGGCAATGGGGTTGGGCTGGTAGCGCTCAAGCGCCTAGAAGAGGCGATCGCCGATGGCGACTGTATCCACGCCGTCATTAAAGGATCGGCCATCAACAACGACGGTGGACTCAAAGTGAGCTATACCGCACCGCGAATTGATAGTCAGGCTGCTGTGATTCGCGCAGCTCAAGCGATCGCCGAAGTAGAACCCGACAGCATCAGCTACATCGAAGCCCATGGAACGGGCACTGCCCTTGGCGACCCCATTGAGATAGCGGCTCTAACCCAAGCCTTTAGCGCCGGGGGTAGGCCCGGTAACGGCTTTTGCGCCATAGGATCGGTCAAAACCAATGTAGGGCACCTAGATACGGCGGCGGGCATCGCCGGACTGATTAAAACGGTACTGGCGCTACAGCATCGGCAGATACCGCCCAGCCTGCACTTTCAGCAGCCCAATCCCCATATCGATTTCGCCCAAAGTCCGTTTTATGTCAATGCCACCCTAAAAGACTGGCTCACCCAGAAGCAGCCGCGCCGCGCCGGGGTCAGCTCCTTCGGCATTGGCGGTACCAACGCCCACGTAGTGCTAGAGGAAGCGCCTGCCCCAGCCCCCTCAATGCCTGCGCGTCCCTGGCAGTTAGTGCTGCTGTCGGCAAAAACGGCAGCGGCGCTAGACCAAGCCGCCGCCAATCTGGCGACCCATCTCAGGCAGCACCCTCAGGCCAATTTAGCTGATGTGGCCTATACCCTACAGGTGGGGCGCAAAGCGTTTAGCCATCGTCGCCTGGTGGTTTGCCGCACAGTCGATGAAGCGATCGCAGCGCTGACAGCGACAGACTCGCCGCAAAAAGCAACTTTAGCCAGCGGCCACCGGGAAGTCGTCTTTTTGCTACCCGGTCAGGGGGCACAGTATCCCGGCATGACCCAAGACTTGTACCGCAGCGAAGCCGCCTTTCGGCAACAGATAGACCATTGCTGCCAGCTTCTCCAGCCTCACCTCGACCGGGATCTACGCACCCTCCTCTATCCTCATCCCGCCGCCGCTCAGGCAGATCTGCTCAGCCAAACGGGCTATGCCCAGCCTGCCATTTTCGTCGTGAACTACGCCCTAGCGAAGCTTTGGCAAAGCTGGGGCATCCAGCCGACAGCCCTGATCGGTCACAGTCTGGGAGAACTGGTCGCCGCTTGTCTGGCCGGGGTGTTTTGCCTTGAAGACGCCCTCAAACTGGTCTGCCAGCGAGGCCAGCTAATGCAGCAGTGCCCCCCCGGAGCGATGCTTTCGGTGCCCCTGCCAGCAGCAGACATGCAGCCGTGGCTCAGTGCTGAGGTGACGCTAGCAGCGCTCAATGCTCCAGCGCTGACGGTACTGTCGGGGTCAACAGCCGCGATCGCCCAAGTACAAGCTCAGCTAACGGCAGCGGGTATCGAGTCCCGACAGCTTCACACCTCTCACGGCTTCCATTCCCCCTTGATGGCTGAGGCGGTAGCCCCGTTTACCGCTGCAGTAGCGCAGGTAGCGTTGCAGCCACCCCAGATACCGCTGCTTTCAAATGTGACAGGTACCTGGTTGACCGCAGCGGAAGCGACCGACCCAGCCTATTGGGGGCAGCAACTGCGTCAGCCCGTGCAGTTTGGCCCAGCGATCGCGCAACTCTTGCAGGAGCCGAGTCAGATTCTGCTGGAAGTCGGGCCGGGGCGGACGCTGACGACGCTGGCGAAGCAGCAGGTTAGAACGCAGCTTTGTTTGCGAACGGTACGCCATCCGCAGGAAGGGGTGTCTGACTCGGAGTATTTGTTGCAGACGCTAGGACGGTTGTGGCTGGCGGGAGTGGCCATTGACTGGTCGGGGGTCTACGCGCACGAGCGGCGGCAGCGGCTGCCCTTACCCACCTATCCATTTGAGCGCCAGCGCTACTGGATTGAACCGCAGCTAGCGTCGCCGTTGCCGCCAACGACGGCTGCCCTTGCCCGTCAGCCCGATATGGCCGACTGGTTTTACCTGCCGACCTGGAAGCAGTGGCCGCTCACCGCTCATGCAGGGGCGATCGCGCCTGAATCTACCCGCTGGCTGTTGTTTGTTGATTCTGGCGGCGTCGGGGTTCAGCTTGCCCGTCAGCTTGAGCAAAGCGGACAGCGCGTGATGACCGTTGCTTTAGGCCAGCAGTTTGAACAACGCGGCGATCGCCACTACTGCCTCAATCCACACCAGCTAGCGGACTACCAAGCGCTATTACAAACCTTGCAAGCTCAGAGGCTATTGCCGCAGCGGATTGTCCACTGTTGGAGTTTAGAGGCAGATACCGCCTTCGAAACGGTTCAAGCTCACGGATTTTACAGCTTAATTCACCTGGTTCAGGCGCTGGCGCAGTTGGATGCAGAACCCCGGCATTTGAGTGTGATTGCCCAGCAGATCTACGACATAACTGGCGCAGAGCCGCTCAGGGCTGCTCAGGCGACGCTGCTGGGCGCGTGTCAGGTAATTCCGCAAGAGTATCCGCAGCTAACCTGTCGGCTCATCGATATCGAAAAACTGCCGCCGCCAAGTCAGCGGCAATGGCTTTCAACCGCCCTGCAGGCAGACTTAACGCAGGCAACTTCTGCCGCTGTTATCGCCTATCGCAACGGTCGTCGCTGGTTGCAGACCTTTGAGCCGCGACCGCTACAGTCTACGCCTGAGGTCTCGCGGCTGCGGCGAGGCGGTGTTTACTTGATCGCGGGGGATCTGGCGGCTGGCTTGGGCTTCTTTCTGGCTCAGGCGCTGGTTGAGACTTGGCAGGCCAAGGTGTTGCTAGTCGGCACCAGCGGTCTACCTGCTCGTGAGCAGTGGCAGTCGTGGCTAGATCAGCAGGGCGATGAGGATGTGATCACTCAGCCCAGGGGGCAGTGGCAAGCCTTAGAAAACGCCGAGGCGCAGGTTTGCCTGCTTGAAACCGACCTGAGCGATGGCAGCCAACTGCAACAGGCGATCGCTCAAGCTGAACAGCAGTTTGGGGCTTTGCAGGGCGTGTTCTATAACCCTGCGATCGATGCCACCCAGGCGACCCAAGCAATCGCTGAGCTAGATCCAACCCGCTGCGCGGCCATCTTTCAGGCGAGACAACAGGGGCTACAAGTTTTAGAAGCTGCCCTCGGCGATCGCCCGCTGGATTTTTGCCTGGTGCAGTCTTCTCTAGCTTGCGTTTTGGGCGGCGTCGGTTTGTCGGCCTATGCGGCTAGCTATGCCTATCTAGATGCCGTGGTTAGCGATCGCAATCGTCGCGGCCAAACGCCCTGGTTTAGCCTGAATCGGCAGGCTCGCCAAACGCAGACTTGGCCGACATCAGCCCAGCCTATTGAAGCCGCGCTGGCGCTTTCGATGACACCTGCAGAAGTCTGGGCAGCAATTGAGCGAGTCTTAACCCTGCCGTCGGCAGGCCAAGTGGTGGTTTCAACCGGAACCCTGTCGTCACGTCTGGCGCAGGCTGCTCAGCCTCAGACCGTACAGCCGTCTTCGTCACCGTCGCCCGTACAGCCGTCGTCGCTGGCTAAAGACTACGTTGCCCCTGAAACCGAAATTCAGCAAGCGATCGCGGCCATCTGGCAAGATTTGCTGGGCATCGAAGCCGTTAGCCTGCACGACAATTTTTTTGAACTGGGCGGCCATTCCCTGTTGGCGATTCAGGTGGTTTCGCGCCTGCGGCAGCAGTTTGCCGTAGAGCTGCCCTTAAAGAGCATTTTGTTCGATGCGCCAACGGTCGCCGGACTGGCTCAGGTGATTCATCAACAGCAGTCTCAGTCTGATGAACAAGCGATCGCAGCGCTGTTAGAAGAGGTCAAAACCCTATCGCCCGACCAGGTGCAACAGTACCTAGAAGAATCTCCTTCTGGCGCTTAAACCCTAAATTTCTTGAGGACTTGAATTAATGGAATTTAGCTTATTTTACTTTTCCGGAGACGGCTCGAAAGTACAGACCGACAGCTATCAGCTCATGATTGAAAGCGCTAAGTTTGCCGATCAGCACGGGTTTTCAGCCCTGTGGATGCCGGAGCGTCACTTTCATCCCTTTGGTGGCCTGTATCCGAATCCGTCCGTGACAGGAGCGGCAATGGCAATGATTACAAAACATCTGCAGCTACGGGCTGGCAGCGTCGTCATGCCGCTGCACCACCCGGCGCGAGTGGCTGAAGAATGGGCAGTGGTCGATAATCTTTCCCAGGGTCGCGTGGCGATCGCCTTTGCCTCCGGCTGGACCATAGACGATTTTGTGTTGTCAACCGAATCTTACAGCGATCGCAAAGTCGGTATGTGGCGCGGCATTGAGATGGTGCAAAAGCTGTGGCGGGGTGACTCGGTCGAGATGAAAGCGGCATCGGGTAAGGACGTTCAGATCGCCACCTTTCCCCGTCCCTTGCAACCGCAGCTAACGCCCTGGATTGTCTGTCAATCTCCCAGTACCTATATCGAAGCGGGCAAGCGGGGGGGCAACGTGTTAACCTCTCTGCTCTCTGGCACCCTAGACGAAGTAGCCCAGCAGATTGCGCTGTATCGCCAAGCCCGCCAAGAACACGGACACGACCCGCAGCAGGGCAAGGTGGCAATGATGCTGCACACCTTTGTCGGTGAAGACTTCGACACAGTGAAAGCGCAGGTGAGAGAGCCTTTTTGCAACTATCTCAAGACTCACCTCAATCTGCTAGAGCATTTAGCCAGGGGTCTCAATTTAAAGATTGATCTGAAGTCGCTTTCGCCAGCCGACATTGATAGCTTGCTGATATTTGCCTACGAAGGCTGGCTCAAAGGCAGAACGCTGATTGGTTCCCCAGCAACTTGCCTGCCTATGATTGAGCGCCTACGGCAAGCTGGCGTAGACGAAGTGGCTTGCCTGATTGACTTTAATCCCAACTTTGAGCAAGTCATGGCGGCGCTCCCTCACCTGAACGCTTTGAAAGCTCAGTGTCAACCGCTCACAATGGCCGCCCTCAGCTAGATATTCCATGCGTGATCTTTCTCAACAGCTAGCCGACCTCTCACCCGCTCAGCGATCGCTGCTAGAAAAGCGGCTGCAACAGCAGGGACTCCGCCTGCCGTCTTCGTTGCCCATTCCCCAGCGATCGCCCGCTGCCCCCGACAATGAAGAACCGTTATCGTTTGCCCAACAGCGGCTGTGGTTTATCCATCAGCTAGACCTCAATTCCAGCTTTTATAACGTGTTTAGCGGTTTACGGCTACAGGGCAGGCTGGACGTTGCCGTTTTAGAAAAGGCGCTGCAGGCCGTTGTCCAGCGTCACGACACGCTACGGACGACGTTTACTACCAATGCCGAGGGGCAACCCGTTCAGGTCATTCAGCCAAGTGCTACAGTTTCACTGGTACAGCAAGATCTCAGCCTGTCTGGCAACCCAGCGGCGGCAGCCCAGCAGCTAGCGCAGCAGGAAGCTCACGGGTCTTTTGACCTGACTCAGCCTTTGCTACGCCTAACGCTTTTAAAACTGGCTGCAACGGATCATCTGCTGCTGGTGACCCTGCATCACATCATTGCCGATCGCTGGTCGCTGGGTATTTTCATCCAAGAACTGCAGCAGCTCTACGAGGCTTTGTCTTGCCAGCAGCCCGCCCCTCTCAAACCGCTGCCGATTCAATATGCCGATTTTGCCGTGTGGCAGCGGCAATGGCTGCAGGGGTTGGAACTAGAACGACAGCTTAGCTACTGGCGACAGCAATTGGCGGCGCTGCCAGTGTTAAACTTGCCCAGCGATCGCCCCCGGCCAACAGTGCCGACATTTCAGGGGGCAACGTACCCGATCACTTTTGCCCAGCCATTAGCCGATGCCCTCAAAAATCTGAGTGTGCAGTCTGGTGTCACGCTGTTTACGGTTTTGCTAGCCGCCTTTAAGATTTTGCTGCAACGCTACAGCCATCAAAACGATATTGTCGTCGGCACCGACATTGCCAACCGTAATCGAGTCGAAACTGAAGGGCTGATAGGGCTGTTGGTAAATACGCTAGTGTTGCGCACTGATTTGGCAGGCGATCCCACCTGTTTAGAGTTGCTGCAGCGGGTGCGAGACGGGTTGCTGGGCGCTTATGCCCATCAAGACTTGCCATTTGAGCGTCTCGTCGCTGCCCTGAATCCAGAACGGCATCTTAGCCAAATGGTGCCGCTGTTTCAGGTCAAATTTGATTTGCAGTTAGCGCCTTTGCAACCGCTGTCGTTGGGAGATTTAACCGTTCATCCCCTAGTTTTTGACAACGAAACCACGAAGTTTGAACTACGCCTCAATCTAGTGGACTCGGAGGCGGGGCTGCGAGGCCAGGTTGAATACAGCACCGATCTGTTTGAGCGTCCGACTATTGCGCGGCTAGTCGGCCACTTCCAAACCCTACTGGAAAATCTAGTCGCGCGGCCTCAGCAACGCCTGTCTGAACTGCCGTTGCTGACATCTGCTGAGCGGCAGCAGCACCAAGCCTGGAACGATACGGCAGTGGACTATAAGCTGCAATGCATTCATCAGCACATTGAAGCCCAGGTAGAGCAAACACCAGAAGCGATCGCCCTAACCTTTGGCCAGCAGCACCTCACTTACCAACAACTCAACCACCGCGCCAACCAGCTTGCCCACTTCCTGCAAGCCCAAAACCTGCAACCCGATACCCCCGTCGGTCTGTGCTTCCAACGCTCTATAGACCTCGTCATCGCCCTCTTAGGCGTCCTCAAAGCTGGCGGTGCCTACGTACCGCTAGACCCAAGCTACCCCCCAGAGCGCCTCGCCTTCATGCTGCAAGATAGCCAAGTGTCGCTGCTGCTGACGCACAGCCACCTGCTACCCACCTTGCCCGCCCACTGCGCCACCTCGATCAGCCTCGACCACCACTGGTCAGCGATCGCCACATTCCCCACCACCAATCCCACGAGCACCGTCACCCCCGCCCATCTGGCCTATATCATCTACACCTCCGGCTCCACCGGTCAGCCCAAAGGAGCCATGAACAGCCACCAAGGGCTGAGCAACCGCCTGCAGTGGATGCAATCTACCTATGGCTTGACCGCAGCAGACTGCGTCTTGCAAAAGACGCCCTTTAGCTTTGACGTCTCGGTGTGGGAGTTTTTCTGGCCGCTAATGAGCGGCGCACGGCTAACGCTGGCTCAGCCTGAAGGCCACAAAGACAGTGCCTATCTGGCTAATCTGATTGAGCAGCAGCAGGTAACGACGCTGCACTTTGTCCCTTCAATGCTGCAGGCGTTTCTCGCCGAACCGCGCTTAGAGGGTTGCGGCTGTGTGCGTCAGGTTTTTTGCAGTGGCGAAGCGCTACCTATGGCTGTGCCAGCCCGCTTTTTTGAACGCTTCTCCGCCAAGTTGCACAACCTCTACGGCCCGACTGAAGCGGCGATTGATGTGACGGCTTGGCTTTGTCAGCCAGGGTGTGAGCGGGCAAGTGTGCCGATTGGCCGACCGATTGCCAATACCCAGATTTATCTGCTAGATAGGGCGGGTCAGCCTGTGCCGATAGGGGTGGCCGGAGAACTGCACATTGGCGGAGTGGGTCTAGGGCGGGGCTACTGGCAGCAGGCAGGGCTGACGGCAGAGAAGTTTGTGCCCAATCCGTTTGGGCAGAGCGCTGCTGAGGGGGGAGCAAGGCTATACAAAAGCGGAGATTTAGCCCGCTTTCGGGCGGATGGTGCCATCGAGTTTTTGGGGCGTTTGGATCATCAGGTGAAGCTGCGGGGTTGCCGCCTTGAGCTAGGTGAAATAGAAGCGGCTTTGGCTCAGCATCCTGACATTGAGCAAACGGTGGTTACCCTCCAGTCCACATCTCAAGGCGATCGCCTGGTGGCCTATGGCGTGTATGAGGCTGCGGCTTTGTCCCCGTCAGCGCTGCGCGACTTCCTGGCTCGGTCTTTGCCGGACTATATGATTCCGGCTGTCTTTGTTCGCCTCGACACTTTACCCCTCACCCCCAATGGCAAGGTCGATCGCCGTGCTTTGCCGCCCCCGCCGGAAAACCATCCTGACCTCCAGCCCGATTACGTCAGACCTCAAACCGAGCTAGAGCAGGCGATCGCCAAGATTTGGCAAGCGGTCTTGCAGCTAGAAACCGTCGGCATTCATGACAATTTTTTTGAACTGGGCGGCCATTCCTTGCTGCTGATTCAGGTCAATACCCAACTACGGCAACAGTTGCAGGTAGATCTCTCTGTTCTCGACTTGTTTCGCTATCCCACCATTGAAGCGATCGCGACCCATCTAAGCCAGCGCCAAACGATGCCATGCCATCAGCCTGCCGTTGCTGCTAGCCTCAACCACCAGCTAGCGCAGCGCCAACAGGGCAAACAGCGGATCAGCCAGCGACGGCAAAAACGTCTCAAGTAATTTCTGCAAATTTGTGTTTTATGAGTGACCCAACCTCTCAAGCTTTAGCCAGCCCTACCAACGGTCTAGAAATTGCTGTTATTGGCCTATCTGGACGTTTTCCTGGCGCTCAAAATGTGGCGCAGTTTTGGCAGAATCTATGCGATGGCCAAGAGTCGATTACTTTCTTTGCCCCCGAGGAGCTAGAAGCCTCTATCACAGGTACCGCTCAGGTCGATCAGGCCAACTACGTTAGAGCGGGTGGCGTGGTGGCCGACAGCGATCGCTTTGACGCGGCATTTTTTAGCTTTTCCCCCCGTGAAGCCGAAGTGCTCGATCCGCAGCATCGTCTTTTTCTAGAATGCGCTTGGGAAGCGTTAGAGGATGCAGGCTACGATTCGCAACGCTATGAAGGACTGATTGGGGTCTATGGCGGCGCTCGCCTCAGCAGCTACTTATTGACTAATCTGTTGCCCAATCGCGATCGCCTGTTGCAGTCGGTCACAGCCAACCAAATTTTGCTGGGAAATGATCCGGGTAATTTAACCACTCGCGTTTCTTACAAACTCAACCTAGAAGGCCCCAGTTGTACGGTTGAAACTGCCTGTTCAACTTCACTGGTGGCGGTCCATTTGGCCTGCCAAAGCTTGCTCAATGGCGAGTGTGACATGGCGCTAGCGGGTGGCGTGGGCATTTCGTCGCAGCAGAAGAGTGGATATCTCTATCAAGAAGGCGATATCTTATCGCCCGATGGTCACTGCCGCGCCTTTGATGCCCAAGCGCAGGGAACCGTCAGCGGCAACGGCGTGGGGCTTGTCGTCCTCAAGCGTTTAGAAGATGCGATCGCTGATGGTGACTGCATTCGAGCGGTGATTAAAGGCTCTGCTATTAATAACGATGGAGCCGCCAAGGTCAGCTATACGGCTCCCCGAATTGACAGCCAAGCCAAGGTGATTCAAGCTGCCCAGGCGATCGCCGATGTCGATGCCGCCACGGTGACCTACATCGAAGCCCACGGCACAGGAACGTCGTTGGGCGACCCGATTGAAGTGGCAGCGCTGACTCAGGCTTTCCAAAGCCAAACAGCCCGCACCCGCTTTTGTGCTCTGGGTTCCGTCAAAACCAATGTGGGGCATCTAGGGGTCGCCGCTGGCGTGACGGGTCTGATCAAAACTGTCCTATCGCTACAGCATCAGCAGATACCGCCCAGCCTGCACTTTCAGCAGCCTAACCCCAAAATTGATTTTGCTAACAGCCCCTTTTATGTCAACACGACCCTGACACCGTGGCACAGCCCAACTCAACCCCGACGCGCCGGGGTCAGTTCATTTGGCATGGGCGGCACCAATGCCCATGTGGTGCTCGAAGAAGCTCCCCGTTCAAACTCCGGGGCATCTCGTTCCCATCAGATCCTTGTTTTGTCTGCCAAAACCCCAGCGGCTCTAGAGACGGCCACAGCCAACTTAGTGACCCACCTGCAGCAGCATCCCCAAATGCCGCTAGCTGATGTGGCCTATACGCTACAGGTTGGGCGGCAAGCCTTTGAACACCGTCGGGCTGTCGTCTGTCAAGACAAGGATGCAGCGATCGCGGCCTTAGCGCCCTGCGATGCATCTGCCGTCTGGACGCAACCAGCAGACGCTGCGCCGCAGTTGGTGTTTATGTTTCCTGGCCAGGGTTCTCAGTATGGGGATATGGGACGGGATCTTTACGCCGCTGAGTCGTTATTTCGCGAACACATTGATCGCTGCTGCCAGATCCTGCAACCGCATCTCGATTTGGATTTACGCCAAATCCTCTTCACCGATCACGCACTTTTAACCCAAACGCGCTATACGCAGCCAGCCCTGTTTGTAATTGAGTATGCGCTCGCCCAGCTCTGGATCAGTTGGGGGGTCTGCCCACAAGTCATGATTGGTCACAGTCTGGGTGAATATGTGGCAGCTTGTTTGGCGGGCGTCTTTAGTTTAGAAGCCGCGCTCCGCCTGGTGGCTATCCGAGGGCAGCTCATGCAGCAGTTGCCCTCGGGTAGCATGTTGGCCGTCTCGCTGTCAGAGTCAGACTTGCAGCCGTTCTTAAGTGAGGAGATTGGCTTTGCGGTTCATAACGCTCCGCAGCTTTGTGTGCTCTCTGGAACCGATCAAGCTATCCAGAAGCTAAGCGATCGCCTAACGCAGCAAGGCGTTCACTGCCGACGATTACAAACCTCCCATGCCTTTCACTCGGCGCTGATGGATCCCATCTTGGAGCCGTTTATCACCCAGGTGCAGCAGATAGTCTTGCAGCCCCCCAAAATCCCCTTCATCTCTAACGTCACGGGCACTTGGATTACCGATGAAGCGGCGACCGACCCGCACTATTGGGCGAGACATTTGCGGCAATCGGTACGTTTCAGCGAAGGCATTGCCACTTTGCAGGCGGCCTCAGCCTCGATTTTTCTAGAAGTTGGCCCCGGTCGGGTATTGAGTACCCTAGCCAAACAGACGCTCTCAGACGCCTCTCTGCCGACACTTTCTTCTCTACGCCACCCTCAAGCGTCGCAATCAGATGTTGCCTTTATTCTCCAGACACTCGCTCAGCTCTGGTCGCTGGGAGTGACCGTAGACTGGCGCAGCTTTTCGGCTCACGAACAGCGGCAGCGGCTGCCCTTACCCACCTATCCGTTTGAGCGGCAGCGCTACTGGATTGAGCCAGCGCCAGCAGATCGGCTTACGCCCACTGCGCCCCCGCCGCCAAACGCCAGCCTGACGGACGGGTTCTATGTGCCTACCTGGAAGCAAACACCGCCGCTGGCGCTGCTGAGATCTCAACCCCCAACCCAACCCCAAACCTGGCTGCTACTCGTTGAGGCTAAAGGCTGGGGTTTAGCGATCGCCAATCAGCTCAGGCAGCAGGGCAAAACGGTGATTACAGTCACCTGCGGCCAGCAGTTTCAGCGCCTCAGCGATGGCAACTACGTTCTTAACCCGCTGCATCCGCCAGACTATGACTGCTTAATCCAGGCGCTAGCAAGAGCCGATCAAATGCCTGAAGCGATCGCCCACGGCTGGTGTGAGACGACAGAGCCTGCTTCAGAGCAGCTTGGCTTTTATAGCCTGCTGTTTCTCACCCAGGCCATAGGGCGGCAAAAAATTGCTACCCCTTTGCAATTGACAATAATTACTAACAACGCCTACGATATCACTGGTGACGAGTTGCTTTGTCCTGAGTCGAGCACTGCTTTGGGACTGGCTAAGGTCATTCCTCAGGAATACCCCCATATCACCTGCTACAGCGTTGATATTAGCCAATCTCACCCAGAATCAGAGCGATCGCTCTTGGCGCAACTCAGCCGTGAACTCACCGCTCCCGTCGATTTGAACGTGGCCTATCGCGGTCAGCATCGCTGGGTACAAACCTTTGAAGCGGTTCGCATTAGTGAGAATAATTCTCAATATCTTTTAAGAGAAAATGGCGTTTACATCATCACGGGTGGACTCGGCCAGCTAGGGCTGATCTTGGCTCAGCACATTGCCCAAACAGCGGCTGTCAAGCTAGTCCTTATCAGTCGCTCTAGCCTACCCCAGCGATCGCACTGGCAGCAGTGGCTTAAAACCCACGCTGAACAAGACTTGACCTCTCACCGGATTCAGCAGATTCAGCACCTAGAGCAGCTAGGCGCTGAGGTTTTAACGATTTCAGCCAATGTGGCAGATATAGCGCAAATGCAAACGGCAGTTACTCAGGCAAAGCAGCAATTTGGTCAGATTCATGGCGTCATCCATGCCGCTGGTATCGCCAGTGAACGTCATGGGATTCAAGCTTTGACCCCAGCAGATTGTCAACGCCAGTTTCAGGCAAAAGTATACGGCTCACGTCTGCTGACCCAGGTTTTGCCGGATGAGGCTTTGGATTTCTGTCTGCTCTTTTCCTCGCTGGCGTCAGTGCTAGGCGGTCTAGGATTTGCGGCCTACGCCGCTGCCAACAGCTTTATGGATGCTTTCGCTCACCAGCAGCGCCGTCAGGGTAGCTTCCCTATACTCAGCATCAACTGGGATGCTTGGCAAATCGGGGAGCAAGCCCGTCAGACGATTGCAGGTTCTACCCTCGTCCATGCGATTACGCCAACGCAGGGGATGGCGATTTTTGATCGGTTGCTGCAGTTGCCCCCGCAGACGCTGGCTCAGATAGTGGTTTCGACGGCAGCCTTACAGCCCCGCATTGAACAATGGCTAAAGCTAGCGTCTGTTCGCTCAGACGCACCGCAACCAGCGGCACCCGCTCAAACGCTAGAGGGCGCGTCCCGCCATCAAATCGAGCAAACAATTGCAGATATCTGGCAGCAGGTTCTGGGGGTGGCGTCGATTGGCGTGGACGACAACTTTTTTGATCTTGGCGGTAACTCCCTCAGCAGTATTCAAGTGGTTGCGCAACTGAAGCAGCAGTTGCATGCCCAAATTTCGGTTGTCAGCCTCTACGAGTACCCAACGGTGAGTAAACTGACAGCCCTCTTGAGACAAGACGACAGCGAAAAGACGCCGCTGGCCTCCAGTCTGACACGCGGGCAAAAGCGCCGAGCTAGACAAAAACAACGCTTATAGAGGCTGTTTGCCAGGTTAAGCAAAGTCGCGCCCGCTCACAGGTCAATGAGTCGGCCAGAGTGATACTGAGGATTGAGAAATGAACCAGGCTAAGCCGCTATCTACCGCTATTGACGATTTAGACATTGCCATTATTGGCATGGCCGGACGCTTTCCAGGAGCCAATACGCTAGAGCAGTTTTGGCACAACTTGCAGCATGGCGTTGAGTCTATTTCTTTTCTAAGTGAGGAAACCTTACAGGCTGCGGGAGTGACGCCTGAGCAATGGACGCATCCTCACTACGTCAAAGCTAGCTCTCAGCTAGACGACATTGAATGGTTTGATGCGTCATTTTTTGGCCTTTCTCCCCGAGAAGCTGAAATTATGGATCCCCAGCATCGCCTGTTTTTAGAGTGTGCCTGGGAAGCGCTGGAAACGGCTGGCTACGTCCCTGAAGGATCGGTCGGGGTCTATGCCGGTGCCAACATGAACAGCTATTTGATCAATCTGTACTCTAATCAGAATTTGGTCGCCGATTTGGGGGAGCAAATCACCTTTGGCAATAGCAAAGACTTTATGCCGACGCGGCTCTCTTACAAGCTTAATCTGCATGGGCCTAGCCTCAATATTCAAACGGCCTGCTCGACCTCTCTAGTGGCGGTGCATGTGGCTTGCCAGAGCTTGCTCAATCAAGAATGCGATATGGCGCTGGCGGGCGGCGTTTCGGTCAAGATACCGCAGACAGCGGGCTATCAATATCGAGAAGACGATATTTTTTCGCCGGATGGTCACTGTCGCGCCTTTGACGCTCAAGCTCAAGGCACAATTTTTGGTAGCGGTGTCGGCGTTGTGGTGCTGAAACGCCTTGCTGAGGCGATCGCCGCTGGTGACAGTATCCAAGCAATCATTAAAGGTTCAGCCATTAACAACGATGGCGCTTTAAAAGTCAGCTATAGCGCTCCCAGCGTTGCCGGACAGGCAGAAGTCATTGTCGAAGCGCTCTCAGCAGCAGGCGTCGCCGCCGATTCCATTAGCTATATCGAAGCCCACGGCACAGGAACGGCTATTGGTGACCCGATTGAAGTTCAGGCGCTTACCCAAGCTTTTCGCACTGCAACGACCCGGATCGGCTTTTGCGCCCTAGGTTCCGTCAAAACCAACGTGGGTCATTTGGTAGCGGCGTCAGGCATAGCCGGATTGATTAAAACGGTTCTAGCCCTCAAACACCGACAAATTCCGCCTAGCCTCCACTTCCACCAACCCAATCCCCAAATTGACTTTGCAACCAGCCCTTTTTATGTCAACACGCAGCTAGCGGCGTGGCCGTCTACGGGTACACCGCGCCGAGCAGGCGTTAGCTCATTTGGCATGGGCGGCACCAACGCCCATGTGGTGTTGCAAGAAGCCCCGCCTCGGCCTGCTGATGCGCCCTGCCGCCCTGGACAACTCTTGCTCCTTTCGGCCAAAACGCCCTCAGCCCTGGAAGCCGCCACTCAAAATTTAGTCACTCACTTGCAGCAGAGGCAGAGCGATCTAGCGGATATCGCCTATACGTTGCAGGTAGGCCGCCAAGCCTTTAATTATCGCCGCCTGGTGGTTTGCCACGAGGCTACCGAGGCGGTGCAAAAACTAGCGACCTGTGAGCCTCAGCATGTTCTTACCCATCATCATGCCAGCGGCTCGTCGCCTACCGTTGTCTTTATGTTTCCAGGACAGGGGGCACAGTATGCCGCCATGGGGCGAGGTCTTTACGAAACTGAGCCTGTTTTTCGGCAGCAGATTGATCAATGTTGTCAGTTGCTCAAGCCTCACCTAGACCTGGATTTACGGGAAGTTTTGTATCCCGCATCAGAAAAATATCCACAGGCGGCCACCGATGCTTTAAGCCAAACTGGCTACGCCCAAGTTGCCCTATTTGTGGTCGAATATGCGCTGGCTCAGCTATGGATGAGCTGGGGAGTGCAGCCAGAAGCTTGCATCGGTCACAGTTTGGGGGAATATGTTGCCGCCACTCTAGCAGGTGTTTTCACGCTGGAGGATGCTTTAGGCTTGATTGCCGCCAGAGGTCGGCTGATGCAGCAGTTGCCTGCGGGTGCCATGCTGTCGGTGCAAGCCTCGATCGCTGACTTGCCACCCTTCCTAGCAGAAAGTTTAACCATCGCCAGCGACAATAGCCCCTGCCATTGCGTCCTTGCAGGAGCGGTGACAGCGATCGCTCAAGCTGAGTCAGCTCTGAGGCAAGCAGGCATTCGCTGTCGGCAACTGGCGGTGAGCCATGCCTTTCACTCGGCTGATGTTGACCCTATTCTGGATACCTTTGCCGCTACTTTGCAAACCATTGCCCTCAAGCCCCCCCGGTTGCCCTTCCTCTCTAATGTCAGCGGTACCTGGATTCATCCGACTGAAGCCAGCGATCCACGCTATTGGGTACGCCATTTACGCCAGTCTGTGCGGTTTCGTCAAGGGATTAGCGAGGTGCTGCGCCAACCCGCTCGTATTTTGTTGGAAGTTGGCCCTGGGCAGACATTGAGCACTTTTGCCAAGCAGCAGGCGGGAGGAGAAGCTGTCGTTTTAACCACTATGCGCCCTCCCCAAGCTGAGTCAGCCGACCGAGCTGTGCTCCTGCGTGCCTTGGGGCAGTTTTGGCTAGCGGGCGGCACCGTTGATTGGGCAAGGTTTAACGCCCCAGAGCAGCGGCAACGGGTGCCGCTACCCACCTATCCCTTTGAACGACAACGCTACTGGATTGATCGTCAGCCTACCGCCAGCAGCAGCGCTCAACCGTCGCTGGCTAAAAAAGCCGATATTGCAGACTGGTTTTACATTCCCATTTGGAAGCAGTCGGTATTGACGTGCCCACCGCCTCTAGAGGCCGCAACTTTGCTGATTTTTGCTGACGAGTTGGGGCTTAGCGACCAGCTAGCCCATCGCCTGCAGTCAGCAGGGCAGGTCGTCATCGTGGTTGAAGCAGGCGAGCGTTTTGAGCGGCTCAATCGCCATACCTATCGGCTCAACCCGGCGCAGGCGCAACAGTATGACCAGCTACTACAAGCGCTCTCAGCTAGCGATCGCTGGCCCGATCAGATTATCCACAGTTGGACGGTGACACCCTCAACCCGTCTCACCCTCGACACCCTCGACGCTAGCCAAACGCGTGGCTTTTACAGTCTGCTATTTCTGGCTCAGGCACTAGGCCGATATCACCTGAAGCAGCCCTTGCCAATAACGGTGATATCGAGCCATCTACAGCGGGTACTGGAAACCGACAGCCTCTGCCCAGACAAGGCAACGCTGCTTGGCCCGCTCAGAGTGATTGAGCAGGAGTACCCCGATCTCAACTGCCGCAGTATTGACGTCAGCCTACCCGCCTTAGACAGCCGCCAGTTTCAGCAGCTTGTCAGCGCCCTGCTGGTCGAGCTACAAACCCAATCGAGCGATCGCTGTGTGGCCTATCGCGGTCAGCAGCGCTGGGTTCAGGTTTTTGAACCCTTACCGCTGTCTGAAACTGAGGCCGTGCCTCAATTGCGATCGCAAGGCGTCTATCTGATTACAGGGGGGTTAGGCGGCATAGGGCTAACCCTAGCTGCCTATCTGGCAAAGCGCGTGCAGGCTCGCCTGATTTTGATTGGGCGGTCGGCGTTTCCTGATAAAGCAGACTGGCCTCAATGGCTAGAGGAGCGAGGACTAGAAGACGAAACCAGCCAAAAAATTCAGTCCCTGCAACGGTTAGAAGCGACAGGGGCAAAGATTTTAGTTATTAGGGCTGACGTTACCCATTTAGCCCAAATGCAGGCAGCGATCGCCCAGTCTTTAGCCTGCTATGGCACCCTTCATGGCGTGATTCATGCGGCGGGTCTACCGGGCGGTGGCGTTATACAGCAAAAAACGCGGCATAAAGTCGAATCTGTTTTAGCGCCAAAAGTGAAGGGGACGCTGATTCTGCATCAGCTTTGTCAAGACTTACCCCTGGACTTTTTTCTGCTTTGCTCATCTTTAAATTCGGTGATTGGCGGTGTTGGACAGGTGGATTATTGCGCCGCTAATGCGTTTCTCGATGCGTTTGCTCACGCCCAGACTGACGCCGACGGGCCGTTAATTCGGTCGCTCAATTGGGATGCTTGGCAATCGGTGGGGATGGCGGCTGAGGGCGATCGCTCTGCGCTGTCGCCCTCAGCCGCTCCTGCCAGAGCGGTGGATCACCCGCTGCTGGATACCTGCCTGCTCAAAACGGCTGACCGGGCTGTTTATGCCACCGACTTAACGGTTAAAGACAACTGGGTACTGAGTGAACATCGCCTTCAAGGAAAGGCTGTGTTAGTCGGCACGGCTTACTTAGAAATGGCCCGCGCAGCCGTTGCTGATTATCGTGACGCCGTCGAGGCGATCGCCCTCCAGGATGTCTATTTTCTCAGCCCCCTAGAAGTTGAAGACACAGGCAGCAAGCAGGTGCAGATCCACCTCCAGCGGCAAGGTGAGGCGATTGACTTCGTGATTCAAAGTCTCTCAGCAACGGAGACAAACCAGTGGCAAGTCCATGCAAAAGGCACCGCCCTTTGTTTAACGGCGACTCAAGATTTAGCGACTCGATCGATAACCGCGATCGCCGCCCAGTGCCAGCAGCAAACGATCGTCATCTCCCCTGAAGCCGCCGAACCAGCTTCAGGTCGCCTCGCCGAATTTGGGCCGCGCTGGACAAATTTGCAGCAGATTCAGGTAGGGCAGCACCAAGCCTTAGCCACGTTGGAGTTGCCCGCCTGCTTTAGGTCTGATCTAGCAGCTTACAGCCTGCACCCAGCGCTTCTCGATTTAGCGACAGGCTTTATGCGACGGGTTTATGGCGGTGTGTATTTACCCTTTTCCTATAAACAATTAATCGTGAAGCGATCGCTGCCCAGCCGCCTTTACAGCTACGTTCAAGCCTGCCCCCAGCAAGATACCCACACAGAAACATTGACCTTTGATGTGCAACTTCTAGACGAGCAGGGCAAAGAGCTGGTCACAGTCCATGCGTTCACAATGCGCAAAGTCAAGCTAGCGGCTGGCTTGGCGCAGGCAGGCTCAGCCAAGGCGATTTCCGCTCAGGCGTTCGCTGGCGGCTCAGCCCCTACGCTGGCGGCAACCGCCAGCCCCCAGGCAATAGCCCAGCGGGGACTGACGCCTGAAGAAGGCATTGAGGTCTTACGGCGGGGACTGCAAGCCCGTTGGCCGCAACTGCTGATTTCAACCCGTGATTTAGCGGCGGTTATGGCTCAAAAGCAATCGGCACTCTGGCAGCAGGCTTCTCCGCCTGCCCCCACCAACCAGCAGCCCAGCTACCCCCGACCACAGATGGGCACAGCCTATGTCGCTCCTCGCACACCCATTGAGCAAAAGACGGCAGAGATTTGGCAGCAGTATTTAGGCATCACGAATATCGGCATTCACGATCCCTTCTTTGAGCTAGGCGGCGACTCCCTGCTGGCAACCCAGGTAATTTCGGCGATGCGGCAGGCTTTTGCGGTGGATTTGCCGCTACACAGCTTGTTTGAAACGCCAACTGTGGCTCAGCAGTCACATCAGATTCAGCAGTTACAAGCCCAAGCAACGGCCTCAGGCGCAGCGGCTAGAACGCCAATTCAACAGCTTAATCGCAGTCAGGCTCTTTCTAGCGCCAATCTCGACCAGCTTTCTGAGCAAGAAATAGACGCTTTGCTGAACCAAATGCTAGCGGAGGAGGTGAACTCATGAGCGATCGCCCCCTTGAGCCTACCTCCCCTTCGCTAGCCGCCAAGCGGCAGCTACTAGCCGATCTGCTGCAAAAGCAAGCGAAAAACGCCAAAGTGCCCTCCCCGCTGACGGTGCCGCTCTCCTTTGCCCAGCAGCGGCTCTGGTTTCTCGATCAGCTAGAACCGGGCAGTGCTGCCTACAACATCGCCTTTGAGATCAATCTGACCGGAACCTTACAGGTTGCCGCCCTCACACAAGCACTCAACCAGGTTGTGCACCGTCAGGAGGCGCTGCGCACAGCCTTCCACCCGGTTGCTGGTCAGTCGGTGCAGGTCATTTTACCGACGCTGCAGCTAGCTCTTCCCCTAGTGGATTTGCAGGGGTTACCCGTTGCTCAACAAACGGTAGAAGTAACCCGATTGGCCGCAGCAGATGCTCGCTGCCCTTTTGATCTCACTCGCGCCCCTCTCCTGCGGGTCACCTTAGTGCGGCTAGCGGCTCAGCAGCATGTGCTGCTGCTGACAATGCACCACATGATTGCCGATGGCTGGTCGATGAAAGTTTTGTTTCAGGAACTCGCCACTCACTATGGAGCTTTTTCTAAGGGGCAACCGTCTCCCCTGCCGCCCCTACCGATTCAATATGCCGATTTTGCCGTGTGGCAGCAGCAGCAGCTTCAGGGAGAGCGGCTGGATCAGCAGCTAACTTATTGGCGATCGCAGCTTCAGGGTTCACTCCCCGTCCTGAAATTACCAATCGCCTCGCCCCGTTCAGCCGCCTCAAACTCTCAAGGTGCCATTCATCAGTTCTCTCTTTCTGAAAAACTGACTCAGGCGCTCAAAACCTTCAGTCAGCGGCAAAACGTCACTCTGTTTATGACGCTGTTGACCGCCTTTAAAATTTTGTTGTACCGCTATAGCGGACAGCCGGATATTTTGATTGGCACCCCAATCGCCAATCGCAATCGGACTGAACTAGAGGGCATTATCGGTTTCTTTGCCAACACTTTGGTGCTGCGCACAGATTTGTCGGGCAATCCAACTGTTGTCGAACTGCTAGGCCGAATACGAGAAACAGCGCTAGGAGCCTATGCCCACCAAGATATGCCTTTTGAACGCCTGGTAGACGAGCTGAAGCTACCGCGCCACCTCAGCCATCATCCTCTTTTCCAGGTGCTCTTTGTTTTGCAAAATACGCCAAACTCAGTTGTCAAACTGCCAGAACTGACGCTGGATGTGCAGGAAAATGAAAGCGCTGCAGCCAAGTTTGATTTAAGCCTCGCTTTCTCAGATTCTTCTCTAGGGCTGCTCGGCAGAATTGAATACCGCACCCAGCAATTTGATCCAGCCAGTATTGGGCGTCTGGCAGCGCATTTGCAAATTCTGCTCACCGAGATTGTCACCCAGCCGCAACAGCCGATCACGGCTCTGCCGTTGCTGCCCCCTTCGGAACGACAGACGCTACTATCCACCTGGAACAATACGGCAGTGGACTATAAGCTGCAATGCATTCATCAGCACATTGAAGCCCAGGTAGAGCAAACACCAGAAGCGATCGCCCTAACCTTTGGCCAGCAGCACCTCACTTACCAACAACTCAACCACCGCGCCAACCAGCTTGCCCACTTCCTGCAAGCCCAAAACCTGCAACCCGATACCCCCGTCGGTCTGTGCTTCCAACGCTCTATAGACCTCGTCATCGCCCTCTTAGGCGTCCTCAAAGCTGGCGGTGCCTACGTACCGCTAGACCCAAGCTACCCCCCAGAGCGCCTCGCCTTCATGCTGCAAGATAGCCAAGTGTCGCTGCTGCTGACGCACAGCCACCTGCTACCCACCTTGCCCGCCCACTGCGCCACCTCGATCAGCCTCGACCACCACTGGTCAGCGATCGCCACATTCCCCACCACCAATCCCACGAGCACCGTCACCCCCGCCCATCTGGCCTATATCATCTACACCTCCGGCTCCACCGGTCAGCCCAAAGGAGCCATGAACAGCCACCAAGGGCTGAGCAACCGCCTGCAGTGGATGCAATCTACCTATGGCTTGACCGCAGCAGACTGCGTCTTGCAAAAGACGCCCTTTAGCTTTGACGTCTCGGTGTGGGAGTTTTTCTGGCCGCTAATGAGCGGCGCACGGCTAACGCTGGCTCAGCCTGAAGGCCACAAAGACAGTGCCTATCTGGCTAATCTGATTGAGCAGCAGCAGGTAACGACGCTGCACTTTGTCCCTTCAATGCTGCAGGCGTTTCTCGCCGAACCGCGCTTAGAGGGTTGCGGCTGTGTGCGTCAGGTTTTTTGCAGTGGCGAAGCGCTACCTATGGCTGTGCCAGCCCGCTTTTTTGAACGCTTCTCCGCCAAGTTGCACAACCTCTACGGCCCGACTGAAGCGGCGATTGATGTGACGGCTTGGCTTTGTCAGCCAGGGTGTGAGCGGGCAAGTGTGCCGATTGGCCGACCGATTGCCAATACCCAGATTTATCTGCTAGATAGGGCGGGTCAGCCTGTGCCGATAGGGGTGGCCGGAGAACTGCACATTGGCGGAGTGGGTCTAGGGCGGGGCTACTGGCAGCAGGCAGGGCTGACGGCAGAGAAGTTTGTGCCCAATCCGTTTGGGCAGAGCGCTGCTGAGGGGGGAGCAAGGCTATACAAAAGCGGAGATTTAGCCCGCTTTCGGGCGGATGGTGCCATCGAGTTTTTGGGGCGTTTGGATCATCAGGTGAAGCTGCGGGGTTGCCGCCTTGAGCTAGGTGAAATAGAAGCGGCTTTGGCTCAGCATCCTGACATTGAACAAACGGTGGTTACCCTCCAGTCCACATCTCAAGGCGATCGCCTGGTGGCCTATCTAACCGCTAACTCCCAGCCTCAGCCGTCCACTCAAACGCTGCGAACATTCCTCAGTCAGCGATTACCCGACTATATGATTCCGGCCATTTTCTGCTGGCTGCAGGCGTTTCCCCTCACCCCCAACGGCAAGGTTAATCGCAAAGCGTTGCCACCGCCAGAACACCCCCCTAGCGAGACAGCGAAACCTATCATATGGCCGCGAACAGCGACGGAGGAAAAGTTAGCCGTCATTTGGCAACAGCTTTTGGGGTTAGAAACCGTCAGCATAAACCACAACTTTTTTGAGCTAGGGGGGCATTCCCTATTGGCTTTGCGCTTGGTGTCTCACCTGCGAGAAAGCTTCAAGCTAGAAATGCCGCTGCGTCAGATTTTTGATTATCCCTGCCTTGCTGCCCTCGCTGCTCGAATCGATCGCCTACAGCAGTTACGACAATTACAAATGCCTGTTCTAAGCGCCGAGGCGAATGCGCCGACAGAGCCGCTAGGCCAACGGGAGGAAATTGAACTATGACATCCCTTACCTCTCTAGATCAATTGCTAACTGACTTAGCCCAGCTCAATGTCCAGCTTTGGGCAGAGGGCGATCGCCTGCGCTGCAACGCCCCCAAAGGAACCCTGACACCGATGCTGCAAGCGCGCTTAAAGCAGCACAAAGCAGAAATTTTGTCCCTACTGCACCCGTCAGCGGCAGGGGCTGCGATTCAGCCAATAGCGCGATCGCAACCTTTGCCCCTCTCTTTTGGCCAGCAGCGGCTCTGGTTTTTTGAGCAGCTTCAGCCCCACAGCGCGGCGTATAACATTGCCTTTGCCGTACGTTTGACGGGATCGCTCCAGATTTCTGCCCTTGCCCAAGCGCTTACGGCAATTGGGCGGCGGCATGAAACTTTGCGCACCACTTTTACCACCGTTGAGGGGGAACCTGTCCAGGTAATTGCCCCGCCAGCGGCGGTGACGATTCCGCTGATAGACCTGCAAGCCCTCTCCTCGCTACAGCAAGATTCTGAAGTTTCTCGACTGGTGGCCGCCATTCACAGGCAGCCTTTTAACCTCACAACTGGACCGCTGCTGCGTCTAGGGCTACTCCGTCTGAGTCATAGCCATCACATCGCAGCCTTAACCCTCCATCACAGCATTGCTGATGGCTGGTCTATTGAGATCTTGCTGCGAGAGTTAGCGGCTCTCTACCCAGCTTTTTTGACGGGCAATCCTTCGCCCCTATCGCCGTTACCGATTCAATATGCCGACTTTGCAGTTTGGCAGCGGCAGCCACATCAGGCAGCGCGGTTGGCTCAGCAGTTAGCTTATTGGCAGCAACAGCTCAAAGGCAGGCTACCCGTCTTGCAGCTACCCAGCGATCGCCCCCGACCGCCCAAACAAAGTTTTCGCGGTGCCGCCCAAAGCTTTTTGCTGCCGTTAGCGTTGACCCAGCAGCTCAAACAGTTGAGTCAGCAGGAAAATGTCACCTTATTTATGCTGCTGCTGGCCGCTTTTAAGACGCTGCTTTGGCGCTATACCGGACAGGATGACGTCTTAGTCGGTTCGCCCATTGCCAATCGGCCTCGGCCAGAATTAGAAAATTTGATTGGCTTTTTTGTCAACACGCTGGTGTTGCGAACCCATCTGGCTGATAATCCCAGCTTTCGCAGCCTGCTACAGCGGGTACGAGAGGTGACGCTGGCGGCTTATGCCCATCAAGACCTGCCGTTTGAACAGCTGGTAGAAAAGCTAACGGTCGAACGCAGCCTCAGCTATCACCCTCTGTTTCAGGTCATGTTTGTGTGGCAAACACTGCCCGCGCCGCTGCAACTGCCCGATCTAACCCTGAGTCCTCTGCCTCACCAGACGCACACCACCAAGTTTGATCTGACGCTGGCACTGACTGAAACCACCGCTGGACTCAAAGGCAATGTGGAATACAGTACTGACCTATTTGAGGCTGACACCATTGCCCGCCTGATCAGCCACTGGCAAATTTTGCTGCTCGGCATTGTTCAGCAACCTGACTGCGCTCTCTCAGAGTTGCCGCTGCTCAGTCAGCGAGAACAGCACCAGCTTTTAGTCGAGTGGAACAACAGCGCCGCCGACTATCCGGTGGGTCAGTGCTGGCACGAGCGGGTCGAAGCTCAGGTGGCGCGATCGCCTGATGCGGTTGCCCTTGTCTGGCAAAATGAGCAGTTAACCTATGCAGAACTGAATCGTCGCAGCAACCAGCTAGCCCACTGCTTAATTGCCCAAGGCATCCGCCCCGAAGTGCGCGTTGGTATCTGCATTGAGCGATCGCCCATTCAAATAATTGCCCTGCTGGCGGTGCTAAAGGCTGGCGGTGCCTATGTGCCGCTTGACCCAGCCTACCCTCCAGAAAGACTGGCCTTTATGGTTGACGATGCCCAAGTATCGGTACTGCTCACCCAAAAACAGCAGTTAGCGACGCTGCCGCCAACCCAGGCTGAAGTTGTCTGCTTAGATCGAGACGGGTCGGTGATAGCTCAAGCATCTGATCAAAATCCGCGCAGCGGCGTCACCCCTGAAAATCTGGCCTATCTCATCTATACCTCCGGCTCAACGGGCAAACCCAAAGGCGTGCTGGTACCCCACGCCGGACTGGGTAACCTGACGGTCGCTAAAATTCGCACCTGCGGCGTGAACCCGAACAGCCGCGTGCTGCAATTCTTTTCCTTTAGCTTTGATGCCTCGATTCCCGAAATTGTCATGGCCTTGGGGTCTGGTGCGGCGCTCTGTTTAGGCACGGCGGAGACGCTACAGCCAGGCCCGGATTTAATTGACCTGCTGCAGAAACAAGCCATTACCCACCTGACGCTGACGCCCTCAGCGCTAGCGGCGCTGCCGTTTGAGAAGTTGCCCGCCCTGCAGATGATTTTGGTGGGGGGTGAAGCCTGTCCGCCAGAGCTAATCAACCAGTGGGCCGAGGGTCGCCTGTTTATTAATGCCTATGGCCCCACCGAAGTGACGGTTAATGCCAGCATGGAACCCTGTGGTAACGGCCATTCTCTCTTGCCGACTGTGCGGCCTAGTGCCAACAAGCAACTGTATGTTTTAGATCGACATTTGCAGTTAGTTCCGGTGGGGGTACCCGGTCAGCTTTTTATCGGCGGCATTGGTTTAGCTCGCGGCTATCTCAACCGTCCGATGAAAACAGCCGCCACTTTTATGCCCAACCCGTTTAGCGGGGTTGCGGGTAGCCGACTGTATCAAACCGGAGACTTAGTGCGGGTGCGACCCGATGGCAGTATTGAGTTTCTCGGTCGCTGCGATCATCAGGTCAAAATTCGCGGCTTTCGGATTGAACCGGGAGAAATTGAAGCGGTTTTGAATCAATCTGCTCGGATCGTGACCAGCGTGGTGATGGTGCGGGAAGACAGCCCTGGCGAAAAGCGTCTGGTTGCCTATGTCGTGCCTGTGGCTAACGAACATTTTGCCGTCGGCGAGCTACGACGATTACTGCGCAAGCAACTGCCAGACTATATGGTGCCAGCTACCTTTATTCAGATAGAGGCTCTGCCCCTATCTGCCAATGGCAAGGTCGATCGCCAAGCACTGCCCTGTCTAGCGACGGCTCGGCCTCAGCTAGAAACGCGCTGGACAGCGCCCCGGACGCCGATCGAGGCGCAGCTAGCCAACCTGTGGCGATCGCTGCTCAAGCTTGAGCAGGTCGGCATTGACGACAACTTCTTTGAACTGGGCGGTCACTCCTTACTGATCGTGCAGTTGCTGTCACGCCTGCGAGAGTCCTTTGAGGTAGACTTGCCGCTACAGGTTTTATTTGCAGAACCCACCATTGCGGGTCTAGCTGAGCAAATTAAGCGGGTGCAGCAGGGGAAAGCGCCTTTATCTAGTCCCCCGGCGCACCGAGATTTCCAGCTTGACGCCCAGCTTGATGCCAGCATTGACCCGACTCAGGCTGTTCCTAGCCCCCCCACCAAACCCAGCCAGATTTTGCTGACGGGGGCAACTGGCTTTGTGGGTGCGTTTTTGCTAGACGAACTCCTCAAGCAGACCGCCGCCACTCTCTACTGCTTGGTGCGAGCCGCCAACCCAGAATCAGGACGGCAGAAACTGGTTGAGGCTCTACACGCCTATGGTTTAGCCAGCGATCGCGACTTAAGCAGAATCGTGCCCCTTTTAGGAGACTTAACCCAGCCCCTTTTAGGACTGAGCGCCGACCAGTTTGATGCCCTAGCCAACCAGATTGAGGCAATCTACCACAACGGAGCCGCCGTCAATCATACGGCTCCCTATAGCGTTCTCAAAGCCGCCAACGTGTTAGGGACGCAGGAAATTTTGAGACTGGCCTGTCAGTCTCGCCGTAAGCCAGTTCACTTTGTGTCTAGCTTGAGTATCTTAGTGCCTGAGCCGTCCTCCGCTGGAGCGCCAGATATTCAGATTGCCTATGAACAGGACGCTCTAAGCGATCGCATTCCAGTCGGTGGCTACAACCAGAGCAAGTGGGTCGCTGAAAAGCTGATTGCCAGCGCTCGCGATCGCGGTTTGCCAGTGTCTGTTTATCGCTCTGGACGGATCTCAGGCCATAGCCAAACGGGCGCTTTCAATGCCAGCGATTTTCTCTATAAGCTGATCCAAGGCTGCCTGCAGCTCGGCAGCGCCCCAGCGGGCGACATGAGCCTAGATATTGTGCCCATTGACTACATTGCTCAGGCGATCGTTCATCTCGCTCAACAGCCTGAGATGTTGGGGAAAACGTTCCATTTGTCTCATCCGCAGCCTGTCTCCTCTCAACAGCTGATCGATCAGGTGCGTGCTTTTGGCTTTGATCTCAAACAGCTGCCCTATGACCAGTGGCGATCGCGCTTGCTGCATACGGTTGCAGATTCACCAGAGCACCCCCTCTATCCGCTGATTCCCCTGTTTCCAGCCAAACCAGCCGCATCACTGCCCCCCCCCGCCCAACTGAAATTTGATAGTCGCAATACCCAAAAGGGTCTTTCAGGCACCTCCATCACCTGTCCCCCCCTGGATCAAGCGCTATGGCGCACCTATCTAACCCATCTGCTGCCCCAGGATAGGTAACGGGTGATCTCGCTTCTGGCAAACCCTTCTTTGCCATACTTTTGCCCGCCCCTCTAACCGAAGACCGATGACTAACCACACCCTAACTTCATCGACAGCAAGATATACGGCCTATGACCCCTGGGCTTGGCTCTATAACCAATCCCTTGGCCCTCAATACTGCCGAGACAAGCTGCCTTTTGTAGAAAAACTGCTGCTGTCTAAGCTAAAGCCAGCAGCGCGGATCTTAGATCTTTGCTGTGGCACCGGACATTTAACCCAGCACCTGGCGACTCAAGGCTATCAGATGGTTGGGTTAGACGGCTCCGAGCAAATGTTGCACTACGCCCGCCACAATGCTCCTGAAGCCGAGTTGATTACGGCAGATGCCCGCAATTTTGAACTGCCCGCTCCCGTAGACGCGGTTTTTTCAGTCAGCGCTTCCCTCAACCACATTTTGAGTTTGGCCGAACTTAGTCAGGTCTTTGACCATGTCTATGCCGCTTTAGCCACGGATGGGGTTTTTCTGTTTGATTTGCGCCTGCAAGGAAACTACGGCAATCATCCCCTGACAGGTGGTGAAGTTAAGGCGGACTATGCCTGGGCTGTTGGCGAAGGCTACGACGCTGACAGCGCCATGGCGTTCTTTACGATCACAATTTTTCATCGGGCTGATCAGGTTTGGCAGCGATCGGATTTAACCTATCAGGCCAAAGCTTATGCCTGTAACGATGTGCAAATCGCTTTAGCGCAAGCGGGCTTTCGATCGGTGCAAATCTATGATCGAGCGGGCGATTTAATGCTGCCTGCTGATCAGCAAATGGTCTATTTTTTAGCCCACAAGTAATAAATTATCAAACGCTCTTTTTGTCAGACTATCCCAACCATAAAACAGCTCATGATTCAATCGGCTCCGGTCAATCAAAAGCAGCCTTTAGCTGCCTTTATTCAGCGATATACCACCCGCACTCAAACGTCAAAACAGCTAGCTCAAACCTATCGTCCCGTATTCGCCGATCCGCGTAATTCGCTGGGCTTCTTTCCCCCGCTCAAGGAACTGTGCTATCCCATCGTCGGCCAGCGATCGGCAGGGGCACGCCTTTGGGATGTCGATGGCAATGAATACATTGACTTGATGATGAGCTTTGGTGTTAATTTGTTGGGTCACAATCCGCCGTTTATCACAGCCGCCCTGCAAGCCCAGCTTGAAAAAGGAATTCAGCTCGGCCCTCAAGCTGAACTGGCTGGCGAAGTTGCGGCTTTAATCAGTGAGCTAACGGGTCACGAGCGCGTAGCCTTTAGCAATACGGGAACTGAAGCCGTGATGACGGCTGTTCGAGTTGCCCGGGCAGCGACCAAGCGTCCTAAAATAGCGGTCTTTGCTGGCTCGTATCATGGGCATTTTGATAGCGCGTTGGTGAAAGCCAGCCGTCAGGGCGGTTCAGCCGCCGCTGCGATCGCAGCGGGTATTGTGCCCAGCCTCGTGGCCGACGTGCTGGTATTGGAATATGACAGCCCTCTGGCGTTAGAGATGATCGAAGCACACCAGCAGGAACTGGCGGCAGTTTTAGTAGAGCCGATTCAAAGCAGCCGACTAGAACTCCAGCCCCGGCAGTTTCTGCACCAGTTGCGGCAGGTCACCGCCGCCGCTGGAATTGCCCTGATTTTTGATGAAATGGTTACGGGCTTTCGGCTGCATTTAGGAGGGGCACAAGCCTGGTTTGGCGTAGAAGCCGATCTGGCAACCTACGGCAAAATCGTAGGCGGTGGCTTGCCGATCGGCATCCTTGCGGGTAAAGCCGCGTATCTAGACATGTTAGACGGTGGTCAGTGGCAGTATGGGGATGCTTCTGCCCCCCAGGTTGAAACCACTTTCTTTGCTGGCACTTACTGCAAGCATCCCCTAGCGATGGTAGCCGCCAAGGCCATGCTGAACTATCTGAAGCAGCAGGGGCCAGCCTTGCAGGCACAGCTTAATCAGCGTACGACCCAATTTGTTCAGCAGTTAAACACTGATCTGACGGCGGCAGGGGTTCCGATTCGTATGGTCAGTGGCGGCTCTTTGTTTGGTTTGCCCGGTGGCCGTAGCGGTGGCGATCGCGCCGATTCATCCCCGGCGGCACTGGGTCTGAACTTGCTGACGTATCATCTGCGCGATCGCGGCATTTTGCTTAGGGGTAACAGCGGCTTTCTCTCAACGGCGCATACCGATGCCGATTTAGCCGCAATTTTAGCCGCGATTAAAGACAGTCTCGATGAGCTGCGCAATAGTGGTTTTTTAGCAGCAAAATCGTAACTTAATCATTGTCTAGCCAATAGCTTAAGGAGGGTTTATGGCCGAAATGGGCAGGTATTGCAAAGCTTATCCAGTCGAAAAATTCCGTCAGTTTAGCCACTGGCGAGAACAAACAGAAAATATCCGTTTGCAGCCATCCGATAAAGATGAAAATACGTCAGCAAAGCGATCGCTTACAGCCGATAGCTTTCTCTATCTACAGGAAAACTATGTGGTGACTGACGGCATTTTTAAGGATGAAAATATTATCTTTGATGAGGTTACGCCAGCCTGGAAAGAATTCTGCCACACCGTTCTAGAATTTGAAATTCCTGCTGATGCATCGACTCCCCTAAGCGCATAAGTTATCGGCTCAAAAATCTAGCTCAGAGGGTGTTTACAAATCCAAGGGTTGTGATTTTAGCCACTGATTGCTCTCCCTTAGCCACTTTTGAAAAAAGGAAAGATCGGCTCGAAAGTCTCCCTTTTTAAGGAGGATTTAGGGGGATCTAAACCGTTTTGCTCCGCAGCAGATATCTTTTCAAACGTCCTCTCCATCACACAGCCTATCTCCCAAAGGAAAATGCTTCATGAATGAATTAGTCCAGCAGCTATCTCAAGGAACCCATCCGGTTGAAGTCGCCCTGCGGCCTGAAAAAACTGTCTCAGCCTTTAAAGCCTGTCTCGATCGCGGCTATGTCCATATCAAATTTACCCAAACCCGAGGCGGCACAGAATTAGGCATCCAGCTCGATCTCCAAGCCAGCGACTGGAGCCAAGCTGACTTTGAGCATTCGTCAGGTTCGGTGCATCTCGTCGGCGACCTCACCTTGAATTACGTGCCAGTTCAGTGCCTCGCCGATATTGACCTGCAAACGTTGGCTGGTACTGGCCGTTTAGCACCCGTGGCGGCGGCCACTCCACCATCCGCTATGCCGTACCATCCGCCAAAAGCCGAACGATATTTGCCGTTTTCGTCTGGCAATGGCTGATGGGGAAAACCATATTTCCCCAACAGATAGCTTGAGGTCAAAGTTGCTTTCAACCTCTGGAGAATAACCATGAATTACGACGCAGAAGACACCACTTTGTACAAAGTCGTTATCAATCACGAAGAACAATACTCTATTTGGCCTGCCCATCGTGACAACCCTCTCGGATGGCGAGATGGCGGCAAAAGTGGCTTAAAACAAGACTGCTTAGACTACATCAAAACTGTTTGGACAGATATGCGGCCACTCAGTTTACGCCAACAGATAGGCTCGAAACATGACCCCAATTCTTCCCCAGCTCTATCTACTGGTACCGTGGGATCTGCCCAGTCAGATGCGGCTGAGTGCAGCCCATCAGGTGCGACTGAGTAAAGCGCTTTGTTGTTTGTTGCGATCGCTAGAAGAATCTCCTGCCGACGCGATCGCAACGCTTGAGCAAGCCTTAGCAACGTTGAATAGTTACCCAGTTAAACCGGCTGAGATTGTTACAACTCAAACGCCTTTAAAGAGTTGGGAGGTCGCGGATTTTGATCAATACTTCAACGTTACCCATGTTCAAGCTCAAGAGCCGTCAACCTGCCTGGTAGCAAGTGTCTTGCTCACATGCCGCACCTTTTTCTTGCTGCTTCAGCAGGATTATGACTTTGATCCCACTCAAATAGAGCGACAAAAGCGCGGCTTTGTCAGTCAGGCTCACTTGTTAGCCAGGGTATTTAATCTAGATTTGGAAAACGCCTAATGGCAACTCTTAATTCTTCTCAGGTTTGGAAAGGCTTTCATTGGTCTTTCTTCATCAACATCCAAGGTTTAATTATCTGCCTACGCCGATTTGAGGAAAGCTTGCTGGCGGGTAGTCTATCGAGTGCCAAACTTGAACTCGAAACAGCAGCAGAGTTGATGCTAGCTTCAGGCGCGGCTATGGAGCTAGCTGGCAGCTTTAGCAGGCAGGCTTACGAACATCAGGTGCGTCCCTCAATGATGCCACCCCAGGTGCGATCGAGCGACTTTAGCGGCCTGATGTCTTGGGAACATGCGGCTCTGGTTCAAATCTGGAAGCGGCTGCAACCCGTTTTTGCCACTTTACCAGTGAGCCTCAAACCGCAGCACGAACAATTTGTGCAGGCATACCTCAGTTTGGCAAACTCTCATGGAGCTGTCTGCCAGAAGTTTGGCGGTGAGACGATTGGCAGCCTGCGCTGTGAAAACAAAACAGCCCTACAAGTGCTTGATAAGTTCAAGCAGCGCCGCCAAGCCCTGATTGATCCCAATTTTCAATCGATGGGCTGCCCGGTGCATCCCCCTGTCGAGTCTCGGCTATGAGCTTTGTGTTCAAACTGTTCGCTCGTCTTAAATCTATTTCTATAACGCTTCCTCAAGCTGCCCTGAGGGGGCTAGGGATCGGCTTTCTCTAGTAATTTCTTTGGCGGATATCTCTTTAAGTGTTTGCTTGGTCGTAGAGTTGACGACCTTCACTCAATTGCGGCGCAATTTCTTCGCGACTGCTGATGAACGTAAACTGCTCGTTGAAAGCTCCCGTCGGGCGATCGCCAATAATGAAGTGGCGCACCGACATATCGGGAGCATTCAACACAACCCGGTCAGAAACCCGCACAGTGGATTCGGGAGCGTTATCATCGACTTCTTCTAAATCCGACACCACCCAAAGTTCATCATTGACCGCATAAATTCCTTGTATGGTCAGGTCATATCCCCCTGAAGGAACTTCGACTTCAGGCGTAATTGTGCGTTCAACTTGATCGGCGTTAGGTAAGCTAACGTCAATGTAGGGGACATCAACCGTTTCCTCTTCCTGAACTACCACAACTTTGGGAACAGTAACCGTCCTTTCGGTTACCCCAACGTTCACGTCAGGCCCTTGCACGTCATACTCAGGCAGGTTACCAGGTTCTACATCTACATCAACATCTGGTAAGCTACCGGCTTCTTCTTGCTCGACTCTGCAAGCTCCCAAAGGTAACACGATAAGCAGCGTGGAAAGCAAAAGTAGTTGATTGAAGCGGGGCAAATACAGTTTCATCAGACAACCTAAATTCTTAAACAATGGTAGGCTTTCAAGGAACAAGAGAAGGCTTCTCTGTCGCTGCTAAGCTGCACTAACCAGCATTCATTTCAGCAGCGTTGCCGACAAACATAAAACCGCACAACGTCTGCTCAAGCAGAGTGTTCCTAACCTGGTACCTACCATGGCAAAAAACCTTTAGATAGACATCCTCCCTTTGGAACAGTTGTCATTAAGGGAGGGCTACACAGATACAGATTTCGACAAACTGTAACCGCACTGACGGCAGAGAAAGCGTTGTTTACCCGTATGAATGTGGCCTTGACGGCAGGCGTGGCTTGGCCTTGAGGACAGCTCAGCATCGTCTCCAAAGGTGTCTTCACAATCACCTTGGCAAACCCATCATTCCTTCTGAAGCACTACCCCAAATTTTATTTGAGCTTACTCCAGCTAGAGCTAAATTTGAACGAATGTGTACTTTCCTGTTCTTTAGTCAGCCATCCACTGGTTTCAGCACTGGTGAGTGTCCGCTCTAGTTTGAAATATTCCTGTTGAGTCGCTTGCAGCAAATGAGACATTTGTACAGGCTCACCTGCGGCTGCAGCTAAGAAGGCGGCATTCAAAGCAATCGTGCGAATGTTACCTCCGGCTACACTAAGATTGCCGAGCTTGTCAGGCTTCAAACCTTGAGTGGGTGTTTGGGGAGGAAAGATGCGTCTCCAGATTTCAGTGCGAGCTTCTCGATCGGGGAAAGGAAAGTCAACAATAAAGCGAATTCGACGGATGAAAGCTTGATCAAGCGACTTTTTGAAATTAGTGGTGAGAATCGCAAGTCCTTGATAAGATTCCATGCGTTGCAATAGGTAGCTGACTTCAACGTTAGCATGGCGATCATGGCTGTCTTTAGCTTCAGTCCGTTTACCAAATAAAGCATCCGCTTCGTCAAAGAGCAAAACTGCTCCGCCTGCTTCGGCTGCATCAAAAATACGGCGCAAGTTCTTTTCTGTTTCACCAATGTACTTGCTGACGACGGTGCTAAGGTCAACCCGGAATAGATCTAACTCAAATTGCTTGGCTAGCACTTCAGCAGCCATCGTTTTTCCGGTGCCGCTTTGCCCTGCGAATAATACACTAATACCTAAACCGCGCTGGCTCTTGTTGGCAAAGCCCCATTCTTGATAAACACGGGCGCGTTGTTGTACTTGAGTAGCGATCGCCTGCAAAACGCTTTTTTCCCGTTCCGGCAAAACCAGATCATCCCAGGTAGCTGTGGTGTCGATCCGCTGAGCGAGATTGTCCAATTGAGGCCGCGCCTGGAGTCGGCAAAACTGCCAAAGGCGATCGGCTAAGGGAATATCCTTCATTGCTCCCTGATCTGCCGAAGATTCGACTGGCTCAGCTTGCACAGAGATGCCAGCAGCAGCGATCGTTGCAGGAGACAAATTGAACTGAGAGACAACGCGGTGGAGCTGACCCTTGAGTTCGGGGGTGGCGCTACCAAGAGCGGTTTGCCAGAGGGCGAGTTGCTCTTGGTAGCCAAGGCGCAAAACATCAAAAGACACCAACGCACATTGAGGTACATACCGTCGTTGGTAGGTAGAGAGGATAAGGGGGGCGTCTAGAGTTTGTACGAGCCGATCAAGTAGCGAAACAGAAGCGCTGCCCTCAACTGGGAGGGTCTGTTGATCGGCATCAATAAACAAAATACTGGGTGACAAAGTGACCCAGCGCTGCCAACGTCTGATAAAGCCTTTTAGATCACTCAATTGCTGGGGAATGGCCTGATCAGAGAGAACATAGAGTGGTTGGTTGAGATGCTGACTAACAGCGGCTGCGATCGCCCACTTTTGCTCTAACTCAGCGCCACAAAGCTGCACTTTAGCCGTAGCCCCAGCGCTAAACAAAGCAGCCATTTGATCAGCAATTGCTTGGTGAGACGGTTGCAACGTCCGAGCCGCCGAGGGGAGGGTAAAAGGTTCAATGACCTCCTGGAGCAGTGCATCTCTATAAGACTCTCCCAAGAGATAATGCAAAATGCTCTCGTCAATTTGCAGGCGGGCTTGGGCAATATCTTCACCCGGAGCCAACTGAACCAGTTGCCAACGGCGTAGGGGGGCATTGGGAGTCAAAGCTTGCCAGTGGCTATCGGGAAAAATTTTTAGGGCTAGCTGAAAAGTGGGATAGGTCTGCTCGGCATTTTGGTGAGCTAGGGCAAACAAATTGGGGAAGTCAGGATGTACAACTCGCCCTGCACAGAGCAAAAGAATGTTTGCCTCGAAGGGACTTAGACTGAGCTTTTGATACAAACTTTCCAGAGCTGGAGGCACTTGCATTTGATCAGCAATTGCCATCAAGTCAACAGAGGCAGGCTCAGAAAACGCCTCAGCACCGTTTTGCAACGCAATCAGCCGATTGATCTTGTGCTTGATGAGGGTAAGCGCCCCCAAGAAATATTGAAGATTTGCCTGTTGCCAATTTATTTGATCTGCTGAATCAAAATTTAAGCAGGAATTTCCAGACTTCTGGGTTGAACCAGCTTCAGTAAATGCCATAGCAAGCAACACATTAACAACAGAATCCGTCAGTAGGTAGGCATCTTGGGAGAGATGGGTACACCTGCTGCAAAGATTAAAGCTAAAAAAGCGGAGATAGTTAGTCTTGGTCGGCTGATGTTAGCAACCATAGCGAAGGCTTCTTACCTGGAAAGCCCCACCTAAGATGACGCTTAAGAGCACTAGCAATATTGGCTAAAGAGGGCAACCTTATCGGGTAATTGTGCATATAGCTTAAACTGCCCAGCGATCGCCTGGTGTTTACTAAGTCCACACCGCGATCGCACCCCAAAAAGCCTCAGCTTAATGGATATAGCGTGTAGTTCTAGTTAAATCTACTGAGATGAAACCAGAAATGTCAGAGTTGGTGGATAGCCGACTGCCTGTAAGCCTCTACACATCGCTTCAGCAGTGATTTCACGTATTTTTCACGTAGGTGTTTAATTTTATTGCGCGAATGCCTAGCAAGACTAGTGTTATCCGGTATAGAAATTTTGAGCAGAGTGCTTAAGATTACGTCATAGTTAGCTTAAGTTTGCTGGGGTTCTGTCAAGATCTTTTGAGGGGATGAAAACCCCCAAAACCGCATCCTCAGCTACAGTTGGCAGTTATAAACTTGGCAGGTTACTCAGACTGGCGATTAAGCTAAAGAAAACACCATACTTATACCCCGACTGTAGTGCTGATTCATTAGTTACAGTTCATCTTCTTGCGGTAGGCGCATGATTCATTCCAGTAAGGCTCAGGTTACGGCTAAAACTCAGGCTCAACCCACCGGGGCATTTATGCCTGTGCCTCCGGTTCAAGCCAAGGTCAGCAGCACACCTGCCGCAATGCCAGCTTGGGAACCGACGGCTAGTGAACATCAAGCCGCGCCTCCTACGTCTCTAGCGAGTTTGTTTGGCCATGCGCCTTCCCCGGCTGCCTCGCTTCCGATTCAAGCCAAGCTGACGGTGGGGGCTGTGGGCGATCCATACGAGCAAGAGGCCGATCGCGTCGCGTCGCAAGTGGTCAAAGCCATTAATAGCCCTGCGGACACTTCCCTTCAGCCCCAAGCTGAACGTGCGATCGCAGAGGTGCAGCGCCAACCAATCGTCACTCTCCAGCGGACGGCTACAACCTCTATATTGCAACGAATGGGGCAAGCCGGGGGGAATGTTCCTGAGGATGTCGAAACCAAGATTCAGCAAGCTAAAGGCAGTGGTCAAACCCTAGATGCAGGTTTACAAAGCAAAATGGGACAGGCAATGGGCGTGGATTTCAGCAGTGTTAAAGTCCACACTGATACCCAGTCTCACCAGTTAAACCGGGCTGTGCAAGCCAAAGCATTTACGACAGGTAGCGATGTTTTCTTTGGTCAAGGGCAGTACAACCCCGGTAGCCAATCAGGGCAGGAACTCATTGCCCACGAGCTTACCCATGTGGTGCAGCAAGGGCAGGCCGTGCAGCGCACGCTAGCACCTGAGAAAGAAGCTCAGCTAGAGACTGTCATGCAAGAAGATGAGAAACTGCAACAAAAGCCCGATAGTGCCGTACAGCGTACCTTAGCACCCGACAAAGAAGCCCAACTAGAGGCTATGGGTGAAGACGAGAAACTGCAACAAAAGCCCGATAGCCCGATTCAGCGAACACCGAACGACACGATACAGCGAATAA
>NZ_JBQLZL010000121.1:0-3165 GCF_052168255.1 Almyronema sp.
GGCTCAATTATCACCTCCACCTCTCCCACGCGAATTTCTCCAGCAAAGGGATGGTTTTTGCCATAGCCCCGCTGGGTCGAATACGCCATCGACAGCAAAAAACCTTCATCAGCGCGAGCCAGGTTTTGCAAACGGGCATCCCGGCTAGCAGGCGTATTAAGAGACTGACGAGTCAGGTCAAAAGGCAAGCGCAGCGATGACGCCACCGTCCCCCCCTCACCCTCTCCCCTATCTCCCCCATCTTCCCCTTCACCCCCACCTCCCCCTTCACCCCCATCCCCCCTCTCCCTCACAACCAATCCCTCCCGCGCCAGCACATCCATAACGCTGGGCGTAGCTGGCGGGGGTTCGTTGACCTCACTCACCGGAGCCGCAAACTGGTTGTCTTCTGCCGCCAGCTTAAAGTCCAGCAGCCGATGCACATAGTCAAAGGTGGGGCCAAGTTTTTGGCCGCCAGGAGCCTCTTTAAAAATGGCGGAGATGCGTCGTTGCAGCGTCATCCGGCTGGTGTCAAGCGGTTGGCTGTAGTAAAGTCGCGGCAGGGTGGTGCGATAAGCCCGCAGTAAAAAAGCGGCTTCGACTAGATCGCCCCAGGCTTGCTTAATTGCCAGCGCTGCCAGGTCAGGGTCATACAAACTGCCTTCGGCCATGACGCGATTGACGGCTAACTGCATCTGCTGCTTGATCTGCGCTAAAGACAATTCCGGAATAGCCGGATCGCCGCGCCGCTTGGCCTGCAGCAGCGCCTCAGCATTTTGGATGGCTTGTTCTCCACCTTTGACGGCAACGTAAGGCATGGCAGTCTCTACAACTCAACTAAAAAACTATAGCCATGCTTTTTAAAGCCCAAAGACTGATAAAAAGCATGGGCGCGATCGCGCTTTAGATTGGTCGATAAAGCCAGCTTGTAGCAGCCTGCGGTGCGGCACTGGGCGATCGCAAACTGAATCATTTGCTTGCCAATGCCCTGTCCCTGCCATTGCGGATCAACTGCGACGGCTTCCACAACGCCGGAGGGGCTACCCTGGTGAATTAGATTGTCCATAATCAGCAAGGTAAACGTGCCCGCTACCTTTTCGGCTAAAACGGCCACCCAAAGGGTATAGCTGGGGTACTGTTCTAGCTGCTGTAGCCACTGCTCGGCTGCCGCTAGCGGCAAGCTGGCGTCGCTGTCTAGCCCGGATTGCTGGTATAGCTGCAACACGGCTGGCAAGTCTGCAACCGTAGCCGCGCGAATTTCCAACGTCATAGTGGCTGCTCCTGGCTTGTCTGGACGATTTGAGCGGTTCTTGGCAGTCCTAAAACCTGGGTGTCGGCAAAGCACCAGCAATCTAGGCCCAGTGGATAGTTGGCCGTCATCAGCGACCACTGCTGCCAAAAGCGGGCAGGTAAAGCAGCGCTGACGGTGACTGTTTCGCTAATGCCTGGGCCTTGTAGGGTAAGGGGAGAGCCGCCAGTTAGCGTTGCTAGTTGTATCAGCAAAGTGGTAGAAGCCTCTGGGTATTCGGGTGTGCCCCAGCTAAAGTCTTGAAGCGCGGGGGCGGTTGCAACATCGCCAATAAGGGCAAAGTCGGCGGCTAAAGAATGATCTGTAAAGCGGCAGCCAGTATGAAACAACAACCAGGCGCGAACCGCCTCAGATAGCCCTGGCTGTAGCCACACCGTTGTTTCTAAGTCGAGTAAGGTCAGACAGGCGGCAGCGCAGCTCGGTACCAAACCCGGAGGGGGTGTGAGCAGCGCCGTAGTTTGTCGCTGACCCGGTTGAGCTAATGCGTTTAGCAGTGCCCGAAAGGTTTGCTGAGCCGCATGAACCGGATCGAGAAAACCAGGTAGCTGTGTGATCATGCTAGCCTTCTCCCCGCACCAGGGTAAAAAAGTTGACGCGGGTAGATTCGGCCTGAGCCGCTTCTGTGGCTCGTTTTTGCTGAGCGGCTTGTTCTAGCGGGTGCAAAATCTGCCTTTGCACAGGGGTTTGCCAGTCCGGATGCTGTAGTAGAGCATCGCACACAGCCGCTAGCTCAGCATGACGCGGCGATCGCCCTGCTACGTAGCCAAAGCCAGTTAGGAGGGTATTGTCAGCGGCTAGCTGCACCACACAGCGCGTCAGGGTCATTTCCCCTAGGTTAAAGGGTGAACCTGTTCCCCCCGTGCGTCCGCGCACCATGGCTAAACCTATTTCAGGCGATCGCAAAAAACGATAGTCTGGCAAATTCCCCAGGCTGTTAACCTGTTGCTCCAACAGATCTAGCGGGGCTTTGGCCAGCGTGGCAATCCAGGCTTGTCTGGCGGGCGGTGGCGCTGACTTCATCATGGCTTAACCTAGATTTGATACCGTCTTAATAAAGATGTAGACGTCTAGACAAATTGTTAGCTAATTTTTGAATAATACGCAACTGCTTGGCGGCAGTTGCCAGTGTCTTCCCGCAACTGCCTGCCTATGCGCCCCGAAGCTCTCCCGCTTTACCTGCAAATCGCCAGTGAACTGCGCCAGAACATTCAGGAAGCCGTTTTTAAGATTGGCGATCGCCTGCCAACAGAAATTGAGCTGAGCCAGCGCTTTGGGGTCAACCGTCACACCCTACGACGGGCAGTTGAGGTACTGCGGCAAGAAGGGTTAGTCGGGGTAGAGCGGGGGCGGGGTACCTTTGTCGTCGCTGCCCCCATTACCATCCCCCTTGGCAAACGGGTGCGCTACAACGAAGCGCTTAAGGCTCAATCGCTCAAACCGCAGTGGCAGGTGCTACGCATTGTTGAAGTCAATGCCGATGCTAAGCTTGCTCAGCAGCTTGAAAGTGCAGTCGGTGCCCCGGTCGTTTTGTTTGAGCGGCTAAGCCTCACCGATGAAATGCCGATTTGCGTCTCTAGCAGCTATTTTCCTAGCCAGCGTTTTCCGGGGTTAGCCACCCATTGCCAAACCTACCGCTCAATTTCACAAATGCTACAGCAAGAATATAGCTGCGATCATATTCGTCGCGCTACGCGGATTTCAGCCCGGGTAGCGCGTCCGCGAGATGCGCGGTTTTTAAAGATGCCCGCTACCGGGCCAATTTTGCTGTCTGAGTCAATTAATGTTGACCAACAAGGCCGCGTGATTGAGTACGGCGTGACTCGCTTTCGCGGCGATCGCATGGAATTGGTCATGGAAAATGAACCTTAGGCGATCGC
>NZ_JBQLZL010000122.1:0-4210 GCF_052168255.1 Almyronema sp.
GGGAAGGGGAGAGGGGGAGAGAGGGAGAGAGGGAGGTTTTGGAGGGGCTTGGGGGTGTTCTAAAGGGGGGCTGGGTGAAATTGACCAGGGATGCTTGGGGGTTTAGCGTTTGAAGTGAGTTGCATGGCTGAGATAGTAGTGTTTGATCAAAATACCTAGCCGGGTGATGGTAAGGGTTTGAGGGGGGGTGAGGGTGGCAAAGTGCGATCGCAGTTCGGCTGTAAGTGGGTGCCAGTCATCCCAGAGGAGTAGGGCGTTTTGGCCGGACAAGTCAGTCTGAGCTAGCCAGAGGTCAAACTGATCGCGGCGATCGCTAAGGGCAAAAACATTCGGTTCGTTGAGGGCGTAGGCCAGGGCAGAGGCTGAGCGGTAGTCGGTGGTGGCGAGAAACGTGTCAACGTTGTGCTGCGATCGCTGGGTTTGAACGGCTGCGGCTACTTGCGACCAGCCAAACAACATGCGAGTATCGGGATCAACCCCAGCGGCATCGCGGCTGATGAGGGCAGAAAGCGGCAAGACGCTGTAGTGAAAGACGATCAAGGCTGCGAACAGTAAGCCATAGCCTTGCCCCAGCCAAAATAATTGGCGCTGGCGGAGCGGCGGCGCGATCGCCCCCGATGCTGATTTGCCTAGCAGCACCGCAGGCAGCAGTGGCAACAGCAGCGGATATGCCATGATGTTCCAGTAGTAGAGAGCGGTGGAAAAGAGGGCAATTAAGCTAAGGCTAAGGGTGGGGATGATGAATACCCAGCAGGCCACCCAGCGGTAGAGGGCTGCTCTCTGGGTGGCGGTAAAAGCAGATTCTCTCCGGCTGGCTGGTAATTGAGCCAAAGTTTGAAAAATTAGCCCTACGGTGACAGGCGACAGCAGCAAAATCGAAAATACCCAAAAGCCAAGGGGTTCAAAAGGTTTAATTTGTAGACCCGCTGTCGTACCTGCATCCACACTGCGGCTGGCGTAATAGTGAAACGATTGCCAGTCGTTTAGCACATTCCAGACTAAGACGGGAACAAAGGCGATCGCGGCTAAAGCCAGTGCCAGATAGAGACGGCGATCGCGCAGCAGTTTTCTTAGAGCAGGATGAAAGGCAATCGCGGCTCCTACGCCTGCTAGCACAAATACCGCATTGTATTTACTCAGCCCAGCGAGGCCGATTAGCCCCGCTGCCGTATAAAGTCGTCGGCTGACGCCGCAACCATTTGCCAGGTAACTATCCGCAAAGCGGACAAATTCATAACCTGCCATCAGCGAAAACGTGACTAGCAGGTGATCAGGCCAAGCCAACCCCAAAAAAACAAAATAAAGCGGCGAGGCCAAAGTTAGCACCACCACCAGACCCAAAGCGGTTTTGGCCTGCGAGCCGTAGAGATAGCGGCAAATGCGGTAGTGGGTGAAAAAGAAAAGGGCGCTAGTCAGTAAATTGGGCAGACGGAGGCTAAAAAGCGATCGCCCCAGCATTGTAGTCAACAAGCCCTGAAGCCAAGCCTGGAGCGGTGGATGGTCGTAGTATGACCAGTCGAGATGCTGCCCCCATAGCCAGTAGTAAGCTTCATCAGGGTTAGGAAAAGCAGTCAACCAAAAAACTAACCGCAGTAGTCCGAACAAGCACAGCAGCGGCCAGACTCGCGGCCAGAGGGCTGAAGCATTTGCTTTTTCCATCAACAGCGTCCTCCTACACCCTAGTCGTCTGTCAACTGGCAATTAACGGCTGCAATCAGGGTGAATGGCGATATATGCCAAATTCACTGGCGATCGCCCTCTTTTACCATTCCAGAAAGTTTGAACATATTTGCGTCGTTTCAACCCACGCAGCGACCAGGCTTTGCCCCCGGTTTGATAGAAGAGAAATCGGTCTGTAGCCTCTTAAACCCGCCGCTACCGTCCCCTTGTCAAAGCAGAAAATTGGAGATTAAGGCAGGCAAAGGCCGAATTACTGGGCGGCAAGCCACTAGGGAGGTTTCCCAGGCCGGAGCCTAGGAAACAAGGGAACCCGGTCAGTTTGACTTACCCAACCCTTACATCGATCGCACTTTGGCTTCGCCGTCGATCACTTCGCCAATAAGAATCTCGTCGGCAACCCCAGCAAAAATACCATTTTCGACCACCCCTGGAATATTATTGAGCGTCTTTTCCAGTTCTGCCGGACTGTCAATGCCACCATCAAACTTTACATCAATAATCAGGTTGCCGTTGTCTGAAACCACCGGGCCAGCTTTCTTTACCCCCATGCGCAGTTCTGGCTGACCGCCGAGTTTTTGAATCGCTCGCATCACCGGAGTGGTTGCCATGGGGATGACTTCAACAGGCAGCAAAAAGGTTGTCCCCAGCTTGTCGGTAAGCTTGCCGCTATCGACCACTACAATAAACTTGGCCGCTAAAGAATCGACAATTTTTTCCTGCGTGTGAGCGGCACCGCCCCCTTTGATCAAATTCTTCTGCGGATCGACTTCGTCCGCGCCGTCGATAGCGATGTCAATGTGATCGACTTCATCCAGACCCACCAGCGGAATGCCGTAGTCGCGGGCTAAGACAATTGCTTGAAAAGAGGTGGGAATGCCTTTGATATCTTTGAGTTCACCTGCTTTTAGACGTTCGCCAATGAACTGAATTGCGTAGGCGGTGGTGGAACCTGTCCCTAGACCAACAATTGAGCCAGATTGCACCTGATTGGCAGCGGCTCGCCCGACTTCTTGCTTCATCAGCTTAACGGCATCAGACATGTTGAAACCTCCTGTAATCTCCCGGTTTCTAGAATGACGTAAAGTGGCGGTCTTGCATAGCGCTGCCAAGCCGTTAAGACTGGTGGGCTTTTCCGCGATCGCTTAAAGTCATTCGGCACAACGGCAAAGACGCCTGTTATCTAAAGGGATCGCTATGCTGCTACATCGCCATACCCTGCCCCTGCTGGTTCGTTTTGCGGTCGGACAGGCGATCGCTGTTGGCATACGGCTTGTGATAATGCTCAAATTGAGCAGCCCTCGGTGCTGCTGCGATTGAGGGGTCTGAAGCTTTGCCAGCAACGGTTGCTGCTACCGTACAGGTCGATAAGGGTTAAACAGTGGTAGGGGCGATACAACCTGCCAGGTAGCAGTAACGGTATGCTCTGACTAGCCGGCAGGCGTTGTCTTGCCAAGGGTATGAAGCAAAGGGCGCGATAGCGGTAGCACCCAGGCTGGGACGTTTAACTGGCTGCAAGCCGCTAACCGAAAACCTCGCACTCCACTTGCTGCTTTTGCTTCTGCTTTCAAATTTTGGGTTTGTAGCTAAGGAAGAAAAATCTGTATGACTTACGATCTCAAAGACAAAATTATCCTGGTCACAGGAGCCAATCGCGGCATCGGTAAAGCGCTGGTTGACTCTTTTGTGGCCTATGGAGCGGCCAAAGTCTATGCCGCCGTTCGGCGTTTGGAAACGGCTACGCCTTTGGTTGAGAATTATGGCTCTAAGGTGGTGGCTGTTGAACTGGATCTAGCTGAGCCGCACTCGATTACAGCAGCAGCGGTAGCAGCTCAGGATGTTCAAGTCGTGGTTAATAATGCTGGTGCTTTTCAAGCGGCTACGCCCCTAGATGAAAACGCGATCGCCTCTCTTGAATTTCAGATGAATGTCAACGTTTATGGCTTGATTCGCATGGCTCAAGCATTTGCTCCGATTCTCAAAACCAACGGTGGGGGCGTTTTTGCTCAGATTAATTCTGTCGTTTCGATGAAGACGTTTGCTAACTTTGCCACTTATTCGGCTTCCAAAGCAGCAGCTTATGCTATTACCCAAGCGCTGCGGGAGTTATTGAGCCAGCAGGATACCCTCGTTCTTAGTGTTCATCCCGGCCCAATTGCAACGGATATGGGAGATGCGGCAGGGCTGACAGACATTGCCGAACCACCTACTTTGGTGGCAGATGGCATTATTGCAGCGCTGAAGGCAGCAGATTTTCACGTTTTTCCAGATTCAATGGCTCAACAAATCGGGGAAGCCTATAAAAGCTTTGCCGTCAATGTGGTGGAAGCTGATATGGCAGAAGGCTAGCGATGAGGCTTAAAAACCGAATCTGAATCCGACTCAGACAGACTGTTAGCGAGCTAGCACAAGTCACCAACCGCTGGTCAGCCTCTAGCGATCGCCTCTGAGTTCTTAACTGTTGCGCGGCTTAATCAACGCCTGCTAATACCGATTCTTCAAAAGAAAGGTACAGATGAGACTGACGAAACGT